>JASFYU010000164.1:0-26926 GCA_045046905.1 Flavobacteriaceae bacterium
AATGGAAAACGACCTTTGGCCCTGATATACGGTATAAGAGAAGAGGAATATTCACAGGCAGCCTTACCAATGCAAATAGAGGAGGACCAGGCAAGGCAACAGTTCAAAATACGCAAAATTTTGGATTTACTTTAGAGAACTTATTGACCTATAGTAAGGCCATTACCGATAATCAGAATTTGAAAGTCACCTTATTACAGAGTGTTCAACAGAACAGACAAGAGTATTTCGCTGCTGGGGTTGCTAACATTCCTTATGAATCTCAATCCTTTTACAATTTAGGCTCTGCCTCAGTTAAGGGTGATATTGTTTCCTCTTTGAGAGAATCTAGTTTATCCTCTTTCATGGGAAGACTTAATTATGAAATAGGAGGCAAATACTTGTTTCAAGCTTCATTAAGAGCCGATGGTTCTTCAGTGCTTGCAGATGGCAATAAATGGAATTATTTTCCAGGAGCGTCTGCTGGATGGAGAATCTCCAAAGAAGATTTCATGGCCGATTCCAACACCTTTTCCGAGTTAAAATTAAGAGCATCATATGGTGAGGTAGGTAACGCAAGTGTTGATCCTTATCAAACCGCTGGTAGATTATCAAAATCGGTTTATGCTTATGGTGAAACTTCGGCACTTGGTTTTAGGCTAAATGAAATTCCGAATCCTGAATTAGGTTGGGAGGTTTCTAAAACAGTAGATATAGGCTTAGATTACGGGCTGTTCAACAACAGGATAAGCGGTTCTTTCGATTGGTTTAGCACAAAGACTAGCGATATTCTTTTAGAAAGTGCCTTGCCCCCAACATCAGGGTATTCTTTTATTCTTGAAAATATCGGATCTACCCAAACATCAGGGCTTGAATTTAACGTGAACGCAGCCATTGTTGATAATAACGATGGTGGATTCACTTGGGACCTAGGCTTTAATATTGCAGGTTATAAAGAGGAAATAACGGCCTTAAACCTTCGTGATGCAGATGGCAACCCTGTCGATGACGTTGGTAACAGACGGTTTATCGGAGAACCTATTAGAGTGTTTTACGATTACGAAAAAATAGGCATTTATCAAGCTGATGAAGAGGCTCTAGCGACTTCAGCAGAGAATAAAGAACCGGGTGAAATTAAATTGAAGGATCAAAATGGTGATGGCGTTATCACATCAGATGATCGTGTTATATTAGGTACTGATACCCCCGATTTCTATGGTGGTATTACGAATAGTTTTACCTATAAAAACTTGGATTTTAGTTTCTTCTTTTATTTCAGACAAGGACAAACCATCTTTTCGAGTTTTCATAGTAGCAACAATTCATTGTTTGGTCGATACAATAACTTAGATACTGATTATTGGACTATTGATAATCC
The DNA here is from genome assembly GCA_045046905.1 of Flavobacteriaceae bacterium. Classification (GTDB taxonomy): domain Bacteria; phylum Bacteroidota; class Bacteroidia; order Flavobacteriales; family Flavobacteriaceae; genus JASFYU01. Next base: position 1,358 of record JASFYU010000164.1, read on the forward strand.
TACCAATGTAAGCCCAAGACCCAATGAAAACCAAGAACGTCCTAGAAATTCATCTACGATGTCTTATTTTGATGGAAGTTATATCAAACTTAGAAATGTTTCTTTAGGCTATAATTTTCCTAAGAGCATTACTGAAAAGCTAGGTATGTCTAGGTTAAGACTCTATGTTTCAGGTCAGAATTTGTTCGCCATAACTAATTATGAGACTTTTGATCCAGAGGTATCGGAAGATGAGGGTAATTTAGATAGTGGCGTAGTGCCAAGTAACAGAATGTTCAGTATGGGTTTAAATGTGACTTTTTAAATTCAGGGCGTAAGACGATTTAATTAAAAGTTAAACAAAATATTATGAAAGGAAAAAAGTATATAATCTTAGTTTTAGCACTGGCTTTTTTGACAAAGTCATGTGATAAATTTCTAGAGGAAGAGTTGGTGACCGATGTCTCCGCTGCTTCCTACTACACCACAGAAAAGGGCTTTGAAGATGCCGTAAACGCGACATATTCGTACTTAAAACCATTTTACGGACCTGAAAGAGGTTGGACGATGACCTCATTCGGAACAGATCTTTTTACCAACGGCGCCGATGGCGGCCATAAAGCGGTAAATAGATATGATGGAGGGCTTAATGCGGATGAGAGCTTTATAAGGGGCTCATGGAGAGATTGGTATAAAGGTATCAATCAAGCCAATGCGGTAATTACAAGAGCAGCTGAATTAGAAATTGATGAGACTTTGAAAACACAGCGTATAGCTGAAGTACGGTTTTTAAGAGCCATGTTTTATTTTAACATTGTAACTACATACGGTGATGCGCATTTGACTTTAGAAGAAACCGTAGGTGCAGAAACTGAGGCCAATAGAACATCTCAGGCTGAAATTTACAGTCAAGCAATTATACCTGATCTAGAGTTTGCGATAGCAAATTTGCCAGCTGAAACGCCTCAATATGGCCGCGCTTCTAAGGCAGGCTCTGAGTTTTTATTAGGTAAGGTTCTTTTAACGCGTAGCTACACTTCATTTGCAGAAGGTTCTGATGCTGCCCAGACTGAAACATTAATGTCTAATGTTATCGACAACTATGGCCTTGAATTACTATCAGATTATGGAGCCCTTTGGGATATTACTAATCAGGAAAACAGTGAGATTGTTTGGAACTTGACCATTTCAAAGTCTCAGGTCGATGAAGGCTTAGACGGTGAAGGTCATCGTGCACACCTGTACTTTTTGATGGAGTATGATAAGAAAAGAGGTATGACCCGTGATGTAGCAAACGGAAGACCTTGGAAACGGTTTCGACCTACACCTTTCTTATTAGGCCTTTGGGATCGAAGTGTTGATGTTCGATATGACAAAAGCTTTAAGCATGTTTGGTTTGCCAATAAAGAAGTCACTGATGATAAAGGAACTTTGGCCATTGGTGATACAGCCTTATTCATTCCTGGGCCCGGTACAGATATTGATTGGCCACAAATTGCAGAGGATGCAAAGCCTTATATTGTATATACAAGTGATGAATATGATGAAAGAACATTTCCGACCATGAATAAATGGATTGATGATACACGACCCGATCGTCAAAAAACTCAAGGCCAACGTGATGTTGTAATGATGCGATTAGGAGATGCGTATCTATTGCGTGCAGAGGCAAGATTAAAGCAAAGCAATACTATTGGTGCTGCTGATGACATTAATGTTATTAGAACAAGATCTGCTGCCCCAGGAATGGAGGCCGCCATGCAGATTACTGCAGCCGATGTAGATTTAGATTTCTTATTGGATGAAAGAGGTCGAGAATTATTTGGCGAAGGTCACAGATGGTGGGATCTGGTACGTACCGGTAAATTGGTAGAACGTGTTCGTTTACACAATGAACAGGCTGCACCAAATATTCAAGATTATCATACTCTACGACCAATACCTCAAGATCAAATTGATAGAACCGTTGGTGGCTATGCTCAGAATCCTGGGTATCCTCAATAAATACATTTTTGTTTGAGTTAGTTTTTTTTTGACAACCTTCCATTTATTCATTTAAATGGAAGGTTTTTTTAGTAGCACCCCTCACAATCAATATTTCTTTGACTCTAAAAATGGTGTACACCTCCACTACTATCAATTTATACGGCCAACTTTGAAAATGCGTAAAGAAGAAGGTTAATCAAAAGATGAAGCGTTTACAGAGATTCTTTTGGGAGAGTTGGTTAGTATTCCAAAAAGACATACAAGAACCTTTCAACAGAGAATCGACTTAAAACGCTTAAGGCATACAACCAGAATTCATATAAAATGTGAGATTTATTTTTTCAGCAAACTAGCTTGCTGCTAGTCTACCTAAACCACAAGGAGACACCCTAAACCCACTAGTGGTATTACAACCGAACTAATCTCTCTTAAATTTTTATAGATTAGATTTTTCCGACATTTTCCTTTACCATAATCTCAACAGGAATATCAAGGTTGAGTTCTGACTGATCTTGTTTAGTCAAAAAATTAAAAAGACTTTTTATAGCAATATACCCCTGATAAACCGGCTGTTGATTGATTAAGAAACTAATCTTATTACTCTTTAAGTAATTCAGGTTTTTATTATTCAAATCAAAGCCTACGATAAATGCATTTTCTATAGCGTGCTGTTCAAAAATCTTGGGAAGCAAATGCGATTTAGAATTCGTGACAAATATGCCCTTGGGGCCTTCTTTTTTAAACCAAGTTTCTACTTCTTTGGTCAATTTGAATTGCCCTTTTAGTGAATAGTTGATAGTCTTAATGCTTACCTGCTGATCTATGGTCTTAAAAAATTCTCTAAAACCACGTTCTCGCTGTGTGTTGTTAGCATGAATTCCTCGATCGTTAAGCATATTAACCACAAAATACTGACCGGTGTTACCCACCAAGCAATGCAGTAGTCTACCGGCCACCATACCTGAAATATGTGAGTCCTGTCGAATAAAATATGCCGGAGCATCTAACTCAATTTCAGTATCAATAAAGACAACAGGAATACCCTTCATATCGGCTTTGTTAAGCAGTAAATTACTTTCTTTTTTAAAAAAAGGCACGGTAACTATAGCATCGTAATCCTTTAAAAAAATCTGTTCTGATTTTTCTGCAAATGAAGAAGAATCATAAAACTCAAAATAGTCTACGATAACACCGAGATCCTTTAGCTCCCCTACCCCCTTAGCAATACCTTCCTTTGGAAGTTTCCAATAGCTCCATTCCTTTTTGGTTTCTGGAATAAGTGCGGCAAATTTTATTTTTTTTACCGAGGCAAGTTTTAACCGGCTTGCCATAGTATTCTTGGTATAGCCGATTTCCTCAATGATTTTAAGAACTTTTTTTTTCGTTTCTTTTGAAACACCTATTCTTTTATGCAATACCCGATCAACCGTACCGATAGATACATTCGCAAGTCTTGCAATTCTCTTTATTCCCATAGATCGCCCTAAATAATTTTACCTGCTTATTGATAAGCAGGTAAGATACATGTTTTTATAAAGAAGGAGAAACATTTTACTACTACCGCTATTTCAAATCGGCAACTTCTATATTTTTAAACTGTATCGTCATATCTCTATTTGGATGCAGTTGAATGCCTATAGGCCCTTCTAAATTAGCATTTTCAAGGCTGTAATTCATCACTTCTTTACCGTTTAGCCATACCTTGTAGGTATTGCCCAGTGCCATTGCCTTTATGGTGTTCCAATCATTCATTTTTAACAATGCCTTGATACCCTCAGCTTCTACGGGGTAACCTAGACTAGGAACATAAGGTGATCCTGTCATATCTCTTTTCAAGGAACCCGACTCTCCTATTTGAATCTGTGGATTTTTTTTATTGTCGCCCCGCATAAAAATGCCTGAATCAATAGTACCTTCTCCAAATTTAAAATCGACTTGAACTACAAAATCCTTGTATTCTTTGGTTGACCATAATATAGATCCTTTATGATCGGTATCACTTTTGGCCCAGAGAACGCCCTCGTCAACCGACCACCAAATATTATTGTCAGGTACTTTCCAATGGTTTAAATCTGTACCATTGAATATTGATTGCATTTTGGGGTCGTTCTTTTGGGCACATACATTGAGTGTTACTGCCAATGTGAACATCAAAAATAATATAGGCTTCATTTTGGGTTATTTTTAGTAGTTTACTTTTAATTAAAATCAACAAAGGACCGATTTATAGATTCTTTGGAAAGTTCTGAACCGTTATGAATTATTACGCGATAGTTAAAGGTAACCGATTCTGATTTGTTGAGTTTAAAATTTAATGTCTGCTTTCCTTTCGAGAAAACAGCCTGCCCTAAAGGGTTGGCAGCAAAAAGCCCGTATCCCCTAGCATGCCAATAAGTAGGATAACCCACATTCTTTTCATGATCAACGATTGTTATCGACACGGTTTCTCCTTCAATAGTACTTTCTAATTTCACCCATTTGTTTCGAGTACCCCATACATCATCTCCTGTCGCCCCTTCACTTGCGAAGTAATTACCGTTGACCCCTTCATTATTCAAGGCTTTAACCTCTGTTGCAATGCCATTAGCATCTGTGAACATCGCGGGTTTATCAGATGGCAGTTCTAATTCTCTGGCAACCCTGATCCCCAACATTCCTTCTTTATTATCTGTAAAAGAAACATCTTCAAGCGCCTTTAAGGTTGTTGCACGATCTATGAGTCTTGTGTTCCCATCTTCAGAGAATGTAAAGCGAGTAGTCTCTTCTAACAGATCTACATTGTCTGGTGAACGCCAAATAGCCCTAACCGTCAAAACGCCCTCCTCTTCATTACTTTCCAAAATTTCTTGATGAAAGATAGTACCGTATTTATGTTTGTCTTTTTCTGGAATGGCATAAGAATTGTTCCAAAAATCAAGTCCGTTTACATCACCATAATTCAACCAATAGCCAGCGTGATGTGGGTGATCGACACGTTCGTGAGCTCTCGGGGCAAAAGGAAACCCTCGGGTGACAATTTTTCCGCTCTTGGTAATCAAGGGGTATAAAATCGGTTTTGGAGTCTGCCCGTCATAGACATAACTCGTAAACAAATTTCCATCAATTTTCACATCGACCTTTTTATTAATATCATCTTTTACAAAACTCACTTTTGGTGATTCAGACATCTCGCTTTGGGTCTTGTTTTCTAAAATATTGTTCTCCTTCTTCTCCTTGCAAGACATGAATACAAAAGATACTAACAAAGAGTAACACCCTATAATTTTTGACGTTTTCAACATGTTTTTCTATTTAATATTTAAAGATTTTTCCACCGGCCAAAACATTCTGACTTTTTTCGTCAAAAGTGGCTTTTAATCCTGTTCTTAGCGCCGCAGTGGTCATAATATTGGCTATCGAATGATTATAGCCAGCCTCTATTGGGCCATTTGTTGTTTTTCGACTACGAACACATTCCATCCAATTCAGCATATGTGCCGAGGTCATATTATCGACACCCGTATTGGCCGAAGTAACTACTTTAGGTGCATTATCCGCAAGATCAAAGCCCTTTAGCTTGTTCGCTTGCATACCCATTGCCCTTGCATGCCTTTTTGCCAAGCCACCATTATCGGTCACTTTGTTGGTGGCCAAATTTAATTCTCCTCCATTTGAATAATAAATTTCCTTGACCCCACCTGCAGAATTCGTAAAACGTGATGAGTAGGTTACTTGAAACCCTGTACTTGAGTCATCTAATGGGCCATAGTCAAAAACGGCCGACATGGTATCAAAGTTCTTACGGCCATCTTTCCATAAATAGATACCTCCGTTGGCAGCTACACTTCTAGGATGATTATACCCTGAAAACCAATGCACGGTATCGATTTGATGTGACATCCATTGCCCGGGTATTCCTGAAGAATAGGGCCAGAACAATCTATATTCAAGATATTTTCTTGGATCCCACGCCGCTGGTGGTCGATTCATTTGATATCTTTTCCAATCAGTATCCGATTCTCTTATTTCACTTGTTAATTTTGGCAAACGCCACCGGCCCGGTTGGTTTACATTCCAAGTCATCTCGACCATTACAATATCACCGAAATTTCCAGACTTCACATAATCTGCGGCTACATGGTAATTAGATCCACTTCTTCTTTGTGAGCCGATTTGAAATACGATTCCCGATTCTTTTACGGCTTTCATTCCTATACGGGCATCATCCATGGTTTCAGCAAAAGGCTTTTCGCAATAAACGTCTTTTTTTGCGCTTGCAGCTTGCACGGTATGAAGGGCATGTTGAAAATCGGCGGTCGATATAAGTACCGCATCAATTGTATTCTTGTCATACATTTCCTCATGATTTCGCCACAGGTCAATTGTATTACCCGTTACCCGCTTTATGAAGGCCGCACCTTCATCTCTTCGTCTGTTCCAAATATCAGAAACACCGACAATTTCGAAATTCAGTGCCTTACTATGCCCATTAAACGCGGGGATTAGGGCACCTTTGGCCCTATTGGAGAAACCGGCTATACCCACTCGAACACGATCGTTCGCCCCTATTATTTTTCTATAACTCCTTGCGCTCAATGTAGCCGCACCTAAAATAATACCACCAGTAGCCAAGGCTGTCTTTTTAACAAAACTTCTTCTTTCTTTATTCACAATCTATAATTATCACCCCTCCAAGGAGGGCCTTACAACTTCGGCTATTAGGTCGAAATATAAAATTAATCCCTTTTTTATGTCTTGGCCAGCAAGCAGCACTTGTTTCAGACCAATCTGACTCAAGGCAATTTATATACCCTCTAAAATTCTCTTACTTTGATACTTCTGAATGAGACTTTATCACCATGATCTTGCAACAAGATTAGGCCTGAGGGAATACGACCAAAGTCTTTCCATTTTTCATATTTGCTTTTTTCAACCAATGCTTTAAAAGTTTGACTAAAGCGATCAAACTCGACTACTTTTATTTGGTTAAGCCAATGTTCTACATGACCATCTTTGACAAATATTCTCGCATTGTTCCACTCACCTACTCCCTTAAAATTCTTGCCTCCAGAGCTATCTGAGTTCTCGGCACGTATTAGGTCATACAAAGAACCAACTGTTCTGTTCCCGTTTTTGCCCAATTTGGCATCTGGGTGCCTTTTATCGTCTAACACTTGAAATTCTAAGCCAATGGCAGAACCCTGGCCCTTATTCAATTGGGGGTCGACAAAATACTTGATTCCGCTATTGGCCACTTCGGTAATCTTGAAATCTACGCTCAATTCAAAATTACTAAATGAATTCTCACTTACAATATCTCCTCCGTTTCTAGATTCTGCACCCCCTGAAGACAAGACACTCAAAGTACCATCACTAATTTCCCATCCATTTTTAGGAAATTCATCAAGCTTTGCCCCTCTCCATCCATCAGTAGTTTTGCCGTCCCATAATAACCGCCAACCTATACGTTTCTCATTTTCAGTAAGCGTATTTTTTAAATAACTGATCTCAGGTACATCAGTATCCACAGTCTTTCTAGAACTTTCCAAGTCAGTTGTCTTAATTTTAATATTTTTCCACTTGACTATTTTTCCTTCCAAACTTTTGTCATCAATACTATGTACTTGAAAAGCAATAAAACCTTCGGCGGTAATGTCGTCTATCAAATTGGCACACTGAACATCATTGATCCACGTTCTGATTGTATGACCAATAGCTTCTATCCTATAATGATTCCATTCCCCTGAAACAAAAGCATTCTGCCCTTTTGGGTTACGAGAAAGAGGATACAACCAACCCCTTCTTGCTTCATCATAAATACCACCAGCCCATTTTCTAGCACTGGTCTCTATTTCACATTGATAGCCGTGTACCCTTCCGTTCTTAAAATTCGGAGTACTCAAACTTCTGAACTGAACACCAGAATTCAGTCCGTTTTCTACGAAGACATCAAATTCCAATATAAAATCACTATATTTTTTTTTGGTCGCCATAAAACTATTCGGCGTATTCATTTTAGAAGTCCCAACCAATTCTCGATTTTTAACTTTGTAAGCCGCTTTTCCATTCAGTTGTTCGAAGTTAGAAAGGTCTTTACCATTAAATAATATTTCCCAATTATCTTGCGCAGATACCGAAAAACCCAGGACTAAAGCAAAAGTTAATGTTAAAATTGTTTTTTTATTCATATTAAAATTTATCTTTTAGAAGTTGATTTTCGCGACATTTTAACCTAAATTTAAAAAGAATTAAAATATACTCCGTTAACGTTAACGAATGTAAAAAATAATTTTAACTTGTCCTCCAATTAATGCGATTAATTTGGATTTTTAAGTAGAAGAGCTTTTTATCAGGGCTATTCAACTGATTACCAAGTTTTACACTTTTTCATTCTTTATATTTGCGTTTTTTTAAAATTCAAATATGGACACACGAAATATGTTTGGCATTATCTAAAAACAAATTAAATTTGATACATTCCAATTTTTTATTAGAAAATAAGTATTCCGAAGAACTCTATCATGATTTCGCGAGTAAAATGCCTATCATAGATTATCATAATCACCTCTCCCCTGCCGCCTTGTCTGAAAATAAAATCTTCGACAATATCACTCAGGCATGGATCGATGGGGATCATTACAAATGGAGGGCGATGCGCACCTTGGGGATTGATGAGAAATTTATTACCGGTAATAGCAGTGATGAAGAGAAGTTTCAAAAATGGGCATATACCGTACCCTATACCATGCGAAACCCATTGTACCATTGGACACATCTTGAGCTTTCTCGATATTTCGGTATTGACGAGTTGCTGACCCCAGCAAATTCAGAGCGAATTTTCAAAGAAACCAAAGAAAAAATAAGTACACCAGAGTTCAGTTGCCAAAACCTGATTTCTCGAATGAACGTAGAGGTATTCTGTACCACTGAAGACCCTATCGATTCTTTGGAACACCACCAAAAATTGGCAACTAGTGATTTTTCGACCAAAGTAAGTACAGCCTTTAGGCCTGACAATGCTATATTGATTGCCAACGAGACCTATAACAACTATATCGATGAACTTGCGAAGGCATCAAATACAGATATTAACAACTTTGACGATCTTTGCGAAGCACTTAAAAAACGTATTACCTACTTTCATGAAAACGGATGTAGACTGTGCGACCATGGCCTCAATCAACTATATAATCAAGATTTTACCGAATCTGAAATAAGGTCTATATTTAAAAAGAGACGAGAAAGATTAAACGTTACCGATATTGAAGCCCAAAAATTTCAAAGTGCACTACTCCTATTCTTATCAGAAACGTATCATGAATTTGGCTGGGTTCAGCAATTTCATTTAGGTGCTCTACGAGATACCAACAGCAGAATGACTAAAATCCTAGGCCCCAATACTGGCTGGGATTCTATAGGAGATTTTCAACAAGCCCAAGGTCTTTCAAAATTCCTCGACACCTTAGATAAGAAAGACAAATTGACCAAAACCGTAATTTATAATGTAAACCCCACTTACAATGAAGTGATGGCCACCATGACAGGAAATTTCAACGATGGCAGCATAAAAGGAAAGGTACAATGGGGTTCAGGGTGGTGGTTCTTGGATCAAAAAGATGGCATGGTAGATCAGTTAAACGTACTATCGAATATGGGGCTTCTTAGTTGCTTTATTGGAATGTTGACCGATTCAAGAAGCTTTCTTTCTTTTCCGCGTCACGAATATTTCAGAAGAATACTCTGCAACCTTTTTGGCAAGGAAATTCAAAGTGGCGAATTACCCATGGATATGGAATGGATTGGCAAACTCGTACAAGACATATCTTATTACAACGCCAAAGAATATTTTAATTTGTAAGTATCTATATTCCTTGACCAACCTGAGTTTGCAGTGCGTTTCGATTGGGTAGATATTCAAATCATTTTTTTTGCTTAATCAAAAAAAATCTTCAGAAAACCATTTATTGTTTAAAACTACCGTCCTATATTTGCAATCTTAAATGCCCACGTGGCGGAATTGGTAGACGCGCTACCTTGAGGGGGTAGTGTTCGCAAGGATGTGCTGGTTCGACTCCAGTCGTGGGCACTCGACACCCGTAGACTATCAATGTTTACGGGTGTTTTTATTTTTAGGGGAAAAGAAAGGGGAGGTATTTACCCCTAGCTTAAAACCTATTCTTTTAGCAGCTCCTCTAGCAAGCTTCTGATTTTTTGACTGTTCCAGTCCGTAGCACCTATTTCTGCCACAATTATTCTTCCCTCTCTGCTGATTATATACGTGGTCGGCAAGGCTTTAGAGGTGAGAACATCTGGATTCTTTGTCTTAGTATAATAAACGGGGATAGTATATCCTTTTTTTATCAAAAAATCAGTTACCCTTTTAGAATTATCCTTGGCTACAAACATAAAAGCGACCCTATCACCATAATCATCGTATAATTTTTGAAGACTGGGCATTTCTGCAACACAAGGCGGACACCATGTAGCCCAGAAATTGATGAGTATTACTTCTCCCCTTTTACGCTCGAAATTAAAGTCATTACCCGCTTGGTCGACCAACAACCATTGATAGGTATCTAAAGGGGTTTGCATTTCGGTTTTGATGATAGCGGCACTACTCGATAACAACTTACTCATTTGTACCCGTACCATAAACCCCAAGGGAGTGAAGAGGAATACCAAAATACCCACTAAAAATAGACCAATACCAATTTGTTTCTTTTGAAATTGCACTACGAATTATTCAGTAAGAAGTTTGTTTAATAGGTCATGAACAACATCATTGTCCCAATCTGAGATAGCGTTTTGGTGCACTACAATAAAGCCTGATTTATCAAGGATATAAGTGCCGGGCGGCTTTAAGATTTCAAGCGGACTAGGCTCTCCTATAATTTGGTACGTAATAGGAAAGGTGTATTTGTTTTTAGTCAAAAACTCTTCAGGGTCGGCCCTCTCCTCATTAGTGATAATGTAAAACTGCACCCTCCCCTTGTATTGGTCATATAATTCTTGGATATCTTTTAACTGAGCCCTTGAGGGCAGGTGCCATGAGGTCCAAAAACTGATAAAAATGACCTTTCCTTTTGATTGTTCAAAATTAATACGGTTCCAGTGGGCATCTTTCAATTTCCAATTATAATCTAAAACCTGCCCTCTATTTCCTGATTTTATAACTGTTGGTGTAGTTGCGAAAATTCGATTCAAAACTATTTTCCCATAATCACCCAAGGGAGTGACAAAAAAAGATAGTATAAATGCTATAAGTAGAATATTTAGAATCGTCTTTTTACTCATCTGTTTTAGTAATGGTTATTCAAAACTAAAAAACTCTCGAAGATTATCGAGAGTTTTTATCAAGTATTTAAAACATGCTCTTAAGCTGCATTCTCTCTTTTAATAACATTTAAAGCAGAACCTTCTTTATACCATCCGATCTGCGTACTATTATAGGTATGCTTGGTCTTGATAAGATCCTTGCTTCCGTCAGCATGAACAACTTCTATGGTCAACGGCTCACCAGGTGCAAACTCGGTAATATCGATAAAATTAAAGCTGTCATCTTCCTGAATCAAGTCATAATCACTTTCATTGGCAAAGGTCAAACCTAACATACCTTGCTTTTTTAAATTGGTTTCGTGGATTCTCGCAAATGACTTCACTAGTACGGCCGCAACGCCCAAATGTCGTGGCTGCATAGCGGCATGCTCCCTAGAGGAACCTTCTCCGTAATTATGATCACCCACAACTATAGATTTTATACCTGCTGCCTTATAAGCTCTTTGGGTATCAGGAACACCACCATATTCACCGCTAAGTTGATTTTTTACAAAATTGGTCTTCTTGTTATAGGCATTTATGGCACCAATAAAGGTGTTGTTCGCAATATTATCAAGGTGACCTCTATAACGCAACCATGGCCCCGCCATAGAAATATGATCGGTAGTACATTTACCAAAGGCTTTTATAAGCAACTTAACCCCTTGTAACTGTTCTGGTTTAATAGGCTCAAAAGGCTCTAATAACTGTAAACGCTCCGAGTTCTTATCTACGACAATCTCTACTCCAGAACCGTCAGAATCTGGCTCTAAATAGCCCGCATCTTCTACCTCAAATCCTTTTGGAGGTAATTCTATCCCCATGGGCTCATCAAATTTCACTTCTTCACCATCTTCATTGATAAGTGTATCATTCATAGGGTCAAAATCTAACTTCCCCGATATTGCAATGGCTGTAACCATTTCTGGAGAACCAACAAAAGCATGTGTATTGGGGTTGCCATCTGCCCTTTTTGAAAAGTTACGGTTAAACGAATGCACAATGGTATTCTTTTCATCACCTTTAAGGTCACTTCTATCCCATTGGCCTATACAAGGCCCACATGCATTGGTGAAGACTGTAGCGCCTAAATCTTCGAAAATTTGCAACAAACCATCACGTTCGGCTGTATATCGAATTTGTTCAGAACCCGGATTGATTCCAAAATCCGCTTTTGGTTTTATTTTTTTTGTAATCGCCTGTTTTGCTATTGATGCTGCGCGTGTTAAATCCTCATAAGAAGAATTTGTACAGGAACCTATAAGCCCCCAATCAACTTTAATCGGCCATCCATTTTCTCTTGCCTTTACACCCATTTCTCCCACGGGAGTTGCCAAATCTGGCGTAAAGGGGCCGTTAATATGCGGCCTCAATTCATCTAAGTTGATTTCAATAACCTCATCAAAGTATTTTTCCGGGTTTTCATATACCTCTGCATCAGCGGTCAAATATTCCTTTACCGTATTTGCAGCATCGGCAATATCATTGCGATCGGTAGCCCTTAAATAACGTTCCATAGCATCATCATAACCAAAGGTAGAGGTAGTAGCACCAACCTCGGCACCCATATTACATATTGTACCTTTACCCGTACAGGAAAGGTTTTTCGCACCTTCTCCGAAATACTCAACAATGGCTCCGGTTCCTCCTTTTACCGTTAAGATACCTGCCACTTTCAGAATAACATCTTTAGCAGAGGTCCATCCTGAAATATTACCGGTCAATTTTATCCCGATTAATTTAGGAAACTTCAACTCCCAGGCCATTCCTGCCATTACATCAACGGCATCGGCCCCGCCTACTCCAATCGCTACCATTCCTAAGCCACCGGCATTTACAGTATGTGAATCTGTACCAATCATCATTCCTCCAGGGAAAGCATAATTTTCCAATACGACCTGATGAATGATCCCAGCACCAGGTTTCCAAAAACCAATTCCGTATTTATTTGAAACAGATTCCAAAAAATCAAAAACCTCAGCACTTGTTTTATTTGCCGACATCAAATCGGCCGTAGCACCACTTTTGGCTTGAATCAGGTGATCACAATGCACCGTGGTAGGCACTGAAACTTTTGATTTACCCGCCTGCATAAACTGCAACAAGGCCATTTGAGCCGTAGCATCTTGACATGCAATACGATCAGGTGCAAAATCAACATAATCCTCACCGCGAGAAAAAGCCTTACTAGGCATACCTTCCCATAAATGTGAATATAAAATCTTCTCAGACAGTGTAAGCGGTTTGCCGACAATTTCACGGGCCTTATCAACCCGTTTAGTCATATTAGCATATACGCTCTTAATCATATCGATATTAAATGCCATTCTATTCTAAGTTTTGATTAAATGCAATTACACGAAAATAATAAAATCTGTGGGGGTAATAAAATTTTAGCCCTAGGATTATATGTAATTTAAGGAATTATTCAAATGGAGACCCTTCTATTGCGCTAATGATAGTTCTACCCTTAGAAAACCAATATTGCATATCACAAAAATGAAAGGTAAATTTTTATAATAACCTACTGATGATATCTTCTTCGGAGATGCCTTCGGCCTCTGCCTTGTAGTTTTTAATAATACGGTGTCTAAGGACACCCATAACAATAGCTTGCACGTCTTCAATGTCTGGCGAAAACTTTCCGTTTATCGCTGCATGCGCCTTTGCTCCTAAAATCAAGTTTTGAGATGCCCTTGGCCCGGCTCCCCAATCAATATACTGTTTTACATAATCCGAGGCCGAATCTTGTCCAGGGCGTGTAGAATTGACCAGTTTCACCGTGTATTCCAGAACATTCTCAGGAACAGGAATCCTACGGATTAAATGTTGTACTTCTAAAATCTCTTGAGCTGTGAAGAGTGCATTTACCTGAACCACATCATCGGAAGTAGTGGTTCTTACAATTTCCATCTCCTCCGCTACCGATGGGTACTTTAGCTCTATAGCAAACATAAAACGATCTAATTGAGCTTCTGGCAAAGAGTAGGTTCCTTCTTGTTCTATCGGGTTTTGGGTCGCCAAGACAAAATAAGGCAGTTCTAATTTATGGCAATGGCCAGCAATAGTTACTGAACGTTCCTGCATGGCCTCCAAAAGCGCCGCTTGTGTCTTGGGCGGGGTTCGATTAATCTCATCGGCTAAAATAATATTCGAAAAAATCGGCCCTTTTATAAACTTGAAATTTCTGTTCTGATCCAAGACCTCACTACCCAAAATATCACTTGGCATCAAATCGGGAGTAAACTGAATTCGTTTAAAATCAAGGCCCAATGCTTGGGCAATGGTGTGTACCATCAAGGTTTTCGCAAGCCCCGGAACCCCTATTAACAGTGAATGTCCTCCTGAGTATATCGATAGAAGAATTTGGTCTACAACCTCATCTTGACCAATAATCATCTTAGCAATTTCCTGCCTAAGGGCATGATGTTTCTTTACAAGCTCATGTATAGCTGCAACGTCTGACATATTAATCTTTGACCCAATTGTTCGAAAAATCGCAATCCTTTCTAGAATCGTTCACACTCACATACGTACCTTCTATATGCTCACCCATCCACTTCTTGATAGTCCTAAATTGTTTTTCGGTGAGGGCTAATTGTTGAATTTTGGTATAGTCCTTGGAGAAATCAGCAACGTGCTCATCATACCTATTGCTCACCTTTAGAATTTTATATTTAGGGCCTCCTCCTCTGGGGTCTTCTTCCAACATAGGGTATGAGACTTCATTGTCTTTCAGGTTACGCACCTGATTATATAAAGCGGGATCCATTTTAGTCAATTCGAATCGAGAATCGTAGGTGATAGGATTTCGCAACAATCCACCATCAAATTTAGTTTCCTTTTCATCTGAAAAGTTCAAGGCAGCTTGGGCAAAGGTGAATTTCTCATCAATAAGCCCTTGACGAATACTATCCAACTCTGTCTTGGCCTTGCTCAAGGCTTCTTTTGAGATTTCTGGTTGCAACAATATATGCCGCACATCTCGTTCTTGACCACGCACTTTTTCAACATACACGATATGGTATCCGAACATGGTTTCAAAAGGTTCTGAAATCTCGCCTTCACGCGTACTAAAAACAACATCTTTGAATTCTCTGACAAAACCCGATTCTTTGGTAATAACACCGAGAAGACCTCCTTGAGATTTACTCGGGCCTTGAGAGTAGAGAATAGCCTTAACGCTAAAAGTAGCGTCATTATCCTCGATATCTGCTTTTATACCGTTCAACTTATCAATTACCTTTTGTTTTTCTTCTTTGGTCGGCTTGGGAGCCTTTACTATTTGGGCGATTTCCATTTCAGCACCAAAAACTGGGCGTTCACTTTCTGGTATTTTATTAAAGAATTGACGCACCTCTTCAGGGGTTATTTCAATTTCGGATATAATACTTTGCTGCATTTTTTCAGACAACATACGAAGTTTGTTTATTTTGTAAAGGTCTTCGCGAAAACTCGCCTCATCCTCTTTCTTATAAAATTTCAATACTTTTTCAAGAGAGCCTACTTGCTGCACCAAGGCCTGCAATTGCCTATCAGAGGTGGCATTTACCTCATCATCAGAAACCAAAATACTATCCTGTACGGCCTGATGCGCATACAAGCGATCCTCCATAAGTTTGCCCAAAAGACTACATTGGGTAACCCCTTCCATAGAAGCTCCTTGACTTCGAAGGTCAATAAAGGTTTTTTCAATATCAGATTCGAGGATAACATAATCCCCTACAACTGCAGAAATACCATCGAGCTTTATTCTTTTAAATTTTTTTGTAGAATCTTTTTGAACGCTAGCATCTGCTTCAAGAACTGACTCCGCGGGTTCGACTTGCGTGTCAGAAACTTCAGTCGTTTCTTGAGCAATTGACATTGCACTAATACATACGGTAAACAAAAAACAAATCAACTTATTCATCTTGCGTGTAGACTTCAAATTCTTTTTTCTTAATAGCTTCATCGATTATTTCAGTTTCCAGTTTTCGAGCATAATTCAACTTTCGCCTGCTTAAAAGCACTTGCTTTATTGTAGGCTCTATAAACGATAACGGGGCAATATCATTAATCTGAAGGACGCCCGTAATCTTTGCCAAATATACCCCTAATGAATCCTCCAATTCAAAAAATTGTGATTTTTTTAAGTACTTGCCCTGATTTTCAAAAGTTAAGGGTTGTATTTCTTCGATAACCCTAGAAGACCTAATCCAAAGAGAATCATTAAAATTAAGTTTTTTGAACTGCACCCCGATAGAGTCCAGATAATCAATATCATCTTTCTTAAAACGCTGTAATTTTTCGATTACAATCTCCTTGTTCATAAATTGTTTCGGTAGCTCGATAAACCTGATTCTGACCAATTTCTCCTTCAATCTAAAATTCTCCTTTTGCTTCTCATAAAAATCATTCAATTGTGATTTGGTAATCAAGGAATCGCCTCCTTGTAGAACCAATGCTTCTTTATAGGCCCTTGTATATAAATCGGTACGGTAATCGGCTACCAAAGTCTCGAACTCGAACAATTTATCTTCGGGCAGGTTAATTTTCGCTTTGGAAAGCAAAAGTTGTTTTGAGGCCCAATTATTAATGTAATTTATAACAAATGAAGTGCTATCCTCCTTGGAAATACCCTTGTTCAAAAACGGAGAAATATCTTCCTCGTATAAAAATGTCTCTCCGACCCTTGCAATCCGCACTCTCTTCTCCTCCTCTTTCAGTAAATCACCGCAGGATGAAAGAACCAAAAAAACGACCACAGCCATCAATGTCATCAAAGACCTCATATTTCTTTTTTAAACCGATAAAACATCTCGCTAAAATACTAATAACATTATGTTCGACAAGCGATAAAGGTATTCATTAACACATTTTTAGCGACCCATAGTCAAATTCATTAAATTAGACTAAGCACTTTAATATATGACAAAAGACCGCTGCGCTTTAAGGTCGAAGGACAAAAGATATAAGCATGAAACACTAAAAACTGGAGTTCGAACTAAGATTTATTTATAGTTTAGATTCTTTTTTATTCAATTCGAAGCTGAATTTTAGAAAGACTAAGGGGTTATTTTGATGAAATTAGGCGAGAAGTGGAAAAAAAATCATCAAATCCGAAGATAATACAGATTTAATTTTAGGTCGAACTCAGGTTAAAAATCAAAAAGAAAGAAATAATGGGCAAGGAAATCGTTTTGCGGAACAACGAGTATATTACTAATTTCTCCTTGGCCGCGATATGTTCCTGAAGTAGGTACTAGGGCCATAAAAACCAAAGGCTTATTTTTGTCGGTAAATTCGAACGAACACTTCAATGAACCAGCCCAAACAGACCCGAATCAACAAATACCTCAGCGAGGTGGGCTATTGCTCACGTCGTGCCGCCGATAAGCTCATTAGTCAAGGGCGAGTGACCATTAACGGAAAGGTACCCGAAATGGGAACCAAAATCACCGATGGCGACCAAGTAAAGGTAGATGGTAAACGCATTACAGAACCTCAGGAAGAACCTGTTTATTTAGCCTTTAACAAACCTATCGGCATTGTTTGTACTACAGATGCGCGCGTTGAAAAGAATAATATCATCGATTTTATCAACTATCCTAAACGTATATTCCCCATCGGACGCTTAGACAAACCCAGCGAAGGTCTTATCTTATTGACCAATGACGGTGATATCGTGAACAAGATATTACGTGCCAGAAACCATCATGAAAAGGAATATATCGTCACCATCGACAGGCCAATTACTCAAGAGTTCCTACAACAGATGCGCAAGGGTGTCCCTATTCTTGAGACGATTACCCGTGAATGCGAGCTAGAAGAAATCAGTTCATACCAATTCAAGATTGTATTAACACAGGGCCTCAATCGACAAATACGACGTATGTGCGAGTATTTGGGCTATCAGGTAACAAGACTAAAGCGCATTCGCATCATGAACATCCAATTGGACATAGCTGTCGGCAAATGGCGAGACCTCACCAAATCGGAGCTAAAACAAATCAACCGCTTGGTCACCAGCTCATCAAAAACGCATGGGAATTAAGACCTTGGACCGTTCTTGGTAACGCAGGCCTCAGAACAGGGCCATAATGGTTTTTCCTCACAGGCATAGCAACTATTTTACCTCTTACGATTATCGGGGTCGTTTTAGCTCAGGGTGTTCGGTCCAAAAAAACACCCCAGAACTGAGTTGTCGAGACCAGAAAAGGCAGTTTTGACCTCTTTATAAGCTAGGCAAATCAAAAAAAACGCTCCGCCAACCAAAGGTTAGAAGCAGAGCTCGTGAAATTTCTAAAAAAAAACGCATAGCATAATTATCTACATTTAACAAAATCAAACACGTTTTTTAACAGCTTATATCATTAAAAATAACTAACTTATAGGCATTCATAATTTTGGAAATAAAATCAATATCTAATATGATGTATACGATTGTACAAATACCTAAAAAGTTCTTGTTTACAGTGTTTCTCTTGATGTTGTTCACATGCTTGTTTGGAATACACACCTCATCTGCTTTCTTTCAAGATAAAACCCAAGACTATAGTCAATACAAAGGAAAAGTATTGGATGCTAAATCAAAGAAACCTCTGATTTTTGCCAGTTTGTCCGTCGAAGGATCCAATATTAGCACGATATCTAATACTGAAGGTGAATTTTCACTTAAGGTACCCGTAAGTATCGTCAACACCAATATCTCAATTTCTTTTTTGGGCTATCAGACCAAGCTAATACCCTTATCGCAATTCAAGACAGGAAAGAATAAGATTTTTATGAATGTATCGGTTACAGCGCTGCCCGAAGTCAATGTCCAAATTCCTAAGGACGCCCTGAGTCTAGTTCAGGAAACCTTAAAAAGGAAAGGGGAAAATTATTTCGACAACCCTACCTTAATGACCGCTTTTTACCGGGAGACTATCAGAAAAAGAAAAAAGAACGTATCCTTATCGGAAGCGGTTGTGAACATCTACAAAACACCATACTCATCATTACGAAAAGACGCCCTTCAGCTCTACAAGGCTCGAAAAAGCACGGACTATAGCCGATTAGATACCATAGCGCTCAAATTACAAGGCGGCCCCTTCAATGCGCTATATGTCGATATCATGAAATATCCTGAATACATTTTTACCGAAGAGACTTTAGATGCATATGTATTTAGTTTCGATCGATCAGCAAGAGTGAATGACCGGCTTATCTATGTAGTTAATTTTGAACAACAAGACTATTTGACAGACCCGCTGTACAAAGGCAAATTATATATCGACGCAGAAAACAAAATCCTTACCAGTGCCATTTTTTCACTGAATATTACCGACAAGGACAAGGCATCAAAACTGTTCGTGCGAAAGAAACCTAAAAACGTAAAAGTATGGCCGACTGAAGTGGCCTACCGCGTAGATTACAGAGAAAAGAATGGAAAATGGTATTATAGCTATAGTAATGTACTGTTAGAATTCAAGGTGAATTGGAGTAAGAAATTATTCAATTCTGTTTATAGTATGACCTGCGAAATGGCCATAACAGATTGGAAAAAAAACACAACAGGCAAATTTCCCAAGCTTAAGGAAAGAATCAAGTCTTCCATTATCCTCAGCAATGAAGACATCGGTTTTGCCGACCCTGATTTTTGGGGTGAATACAATATAATAGAACCTGAAAAATCAATTGAATCCGCAATTAAAAAAATACAGCGACAGTTAAGACGATCTAAGGCTCGCGAAGGCACTTCTATTCCTTGACAATTTTAGGCCCAATCCTAAAAAATTGGCTGATTTATAGCTGATTTTTTAGGATTTTTCTGATTTATAGAATACGAGATTACCTCAACCCTCCATTTTTTCATAAATTCATTCTTCTTAACAGATTACATAAGGAATATCGATGCAAAAAAGAAGAGAATTTATTACTTCGGCCATAGGAATTTCAGCGGCTATGTTACTTCCCCATACCATAAATGCAAGCAATCAGCCCGTATCGGAAAAAGGAAGGATTTTTCCTAAACGGTTGAAAAAAGGAGATACCATAGGGCTTATCGCACCTGGTTTCGCAATAAGTGAGAAAGCTCTTGAAGAAACAATAACTACGCTTAAAACGCTGGGGTTAAAATCCTATCATACGAAACGCATTCTATTGAAACATGATTATTTTAGTAATACCGACGAGGAACGGGCCAAGGATTTGAACACGATGTTCGCCGACCCCAATATTGACGGAATCCTATGTGTGAGAGGCGGATACGGATGTACGCGTATAATGCAGATGATTGACTATGAAAACATTCAAAAAAACCCTAAGGTGTTGATTGGCTTTAGTGATATTACGGCCCTTTTAAACGGCATTTATAAAGAAACAGGGCTAATTACCTTTCATGGACCGGTAGGCAGTACATTAAATGATGCCTACAGTCTAAATCAGCTACAGAAAGTAGTTATGAACCCTATAGACCAATTGGTCATCAAAAATGCTATAATCATTGACGATGAACTAAAGAATAATCCTGAATACAACCGGTACACCATCACCAAGGGTTCGGCCAGAGGCAGATTGGTCGGTGGCAGTCTTACCCTTATCAATGCACTTGTAGGAACGGCCCACGAAATTGATTTCACCAATAGCTTGGTCTGTATCGAAGATGTAGAAGAAGCGCCTTATCGCATAGATCGTATGTTGACCCAATTAATCGAAGGCACGTCTTTCACAAAGGCAAGCGGTATAATTTTCGGCGTATGTCTTGGCTGCAACCTATCTACAAACGCCGGCTCAGTCACCTTAAAGAATGTTATTATGGATAGAATCCGCCCCTTGGGAATCCCCGCCATATACGGAATGAGTTTTGGTCATATTAAAAATAATTTCACCTTTCCCATTGGAATTAAGGCCGAATTGAATACTCAGAAAATGACCTTAGCGCTTTTGGAGAAGCCCGTTATATAACAAACACCTTAATTGGCAACTTCACTCATAAATTTTAATCGGTACAGCCGTAGTTCTTCATCCTCATATTCGCCATCGAACTCTTTCATAGCTTCTTCAAGGTCATCGGTCTCGGACTCTAAGAAGTACTCGTGTATTTCTTCCTGTTGATCTTCATCTAAAAGCTCATCGACCCAATAGCTTAGGTTTAATTTGGTGCCACTGAAAACAATCTGCTCCATTTCCTTGATTAGTTCGGGTATTTCAAGCCCTTTGGAGGAAGCAATGTCGGTTAACGGAAGCTTACGGTCTATATTCTGTATTATATAAAGTTTTAGTCCTGAATTAGCTCCCGTACTTTTCACTACCAAATCATCTGGCCGTATAATTTCATTTTCTTCGACATAGTCAGAAATCATTTCAAGAAAAGGCCTGCCGTACTTTTTGGCCTTGCCTTCACCTACCCCATTAATATTCAACAACTCCTCTTGAGAAATAGGATATTTGAGAGCCATATCTTCCAATGAAGGATCCTGAAAAACAATATAAGGAGGTATGCCCAATTTATTTGCCCGTGCCCTGCGTAAACTTTTCAATTGCTTCAATAGCATCTCATCCACTACACCACCTTTCGAGGCACTCACTATCGCATCATCATTCGCCTTATTGTATATATGGTCTTTGGTCATCATAAAAGAAGTAGGGTTCTTTAAGAACTCCTCTCCTTTTTCTGTCAGATGTACAATACCGTATTGCTCAATCTTTTTTTTGAGTAATCCGGCGACCAGCACTTGACGCATCAAGGCCATCCAATGATTTTCATTCTTATCGGCACCAATACCAAAAAAATCTTTTTCATTTGCCTTATGTGAAGACACAAGGGCATTAATCTTACCTATTATCGTCTTTACGATTTCTTTGGATTTAAACTTTTCATGAGTCCCTTTCACTACCCGTATCAATTTGAGGACATCTTCTTGGGCTTCTTCTTTTATTTTCGGATTTCGGGCGTTGTCATCCATATCGAATCCGGCACCCTTAAGCTCATCGAATTCCTCTCCAAAATAGTGGAGCATGAATTTTCGTCTTGACATAGAGGTTTCTGCATAAGCAACCACTTCTTGCAATAAGGCATTACCGATTTCCTGTTCGGCCACAGGCTTATTCGACATGAATTTCTCAAGCTTTTCGATATCCTTATAGGAATAGAAGGCAAGACAATGCCCTTCACCATCGTCTCTTCCTGCACGCCCAGTTTCTTGATAATAACTTTCTATACTTTTAGGAATATCATGATGAATCACATAACGAACATCGGGTTTGTCAATGCCCATGCCAAAGGCAATTGTAGCAACGACCACATCAACATCCTCCATCAAGAACATATCTTGATATTTAGACCTGGTCTTGGCATCGAAGCCTGCGTGATAAGGAACCGCACTTATACTATTTACCTGTAATACCTGAGCCAACTCTTGAACACGTTTTCTGCTCAGGCAATATATAATACCCGACTTGCCTTCGTTTTGTTTTACGAAACGGATAATATCGGCATCTACATTATCAGTCTTCGGCCGTACCTCATAAAACAGATTAGGTCTGTTGAAAGAAGCCTTAAAGACTTTGGCATCGGTTATTCCTAAATTTTTAATAATATCTTCCTGTACTTTGGGCGTTGCAGTAGCCGTTAAGCCTATAATGGGTATCTTATCATCCAAACGACTCACAATGGATCTCAAATTGCGATATTCAGGTCTAAAATCATGCCCCCACTCCGAAATACAATGCGCCTCATCAACAGCTACGAAAGAAAGTGGAACGGATTGTAAAAATTCAATATACTCCTCCTTTGTCAAGGATTCGGGAGCCACATATAACAATTTGGTCACTCCATCTAATATATCCTGCTTCACCTGTTTTATCTCCGTTTTCGTCAGAGAAGAGTTTAGCACGTGGGCAATACCATTTTCAGAGGAAATACCTCGAATGGCATCTACTTGATTTTTCATTAATGCAATCAAAGGAGAAACAATTATAGCTGTACCCTCATGCATCAGGGCAGGAAGCTGATAACAAAGTGATTTACCCCCGCCTGTCGGCATGATTACAAATGTATTCTTGCCCTGAACAATATTCTTTATTACGTCTTCTTGAAGGCCTTTAAATTTAGAAAAACCAAAGTATTTTTTTAACGAGGCATGTAAATCAATCTTATCTAACGGTATACCGTATTTCATCATTATATACTTTCTTTCAATGAACTTCGCAAAGTTCATTATAACTATTTTAAGTTACGAACTTTTACCGTTCGCATTTCATATTTTATCACAAAAAAAAACTTAAAATTTAAGATATCCTATAAAATTAAGTTTATGTAGTTTTGTAAACTTAAATATAAGACATTCTTTTAGGAATACAATCCATAATTTAAAATATACATTGAGCAATACCAAAGCTATTCTCGCCCTTGCAAAGAAGACTATTGAGACAGAGGGAAGTGCAATCCAAAATCTTGCCGCATTCTTAGACGAGGGATTTTCCAATGCCGTGAACTGCATCATTAAATCAAAGGGGAGGGTCATCATTTCAGGAATCGGAAAAAGTGCTATTATCGCCTCAAAAATCGTATCTACTTTAAATTCTACGGGAACTCCTGCAATTTTCATGCACGCCGCCGATGCTATCCACGGTGATTTGGGCACTATTCAAGAGAATGATGTGGTCATATGTATTTCTAAAAGCGGAAGCACCCCTGAAATAAAAATGCTGATACCCTTGATTAAGAGGGGAAAGAACAAATTAGTAGGCATGACGGGCAACACCGATTCTTTTTTGGCACATCAGGCTGATTTCGTCTTGAATACCTATGTTGAAAAAGAAGCCTGCCCCAATAATCTAGCACCTACCACTAGCACTACTGCACAACTAGTCATAGGCGACGCCTTGGCCATTTGCCTTTTAGAATTAAAAGGTTTCAGTAGCGGAGATTTTGCCAAGTATCATCCTGGCGGTGCATTGGGCAAGCGACTTTATCTAAGGGCA
Source organism: Flavobacteriaceae bacterium (assembly GCA_045046905.1). Taxonomy (GTDB): domain Bacteria; phylum Bacteroidota; class Bacteroidia; order Flavobacteriales; family Flavobacteriaceae; genus JASFYU01. The sequence continues at coordinate 25,568 of JASFYU010000164.1, forward strand.
AAAGATATAGCGGACTCCAACCAAAGCCCTCAGGTAAGTCCTGATACCGATATAAGAAAAGTAATCATCGAGATTTCCCAAAAAATGTTAGGCGTTACAGCTGTAATCGATGCCAATGAAATTGTTGGGATAATTACCGATGGTGATATTCGAAGAATGCTTTATAAATATGAAAATATCAACGGCCTTAAGGCCAAAGATATAATGACCCCAAATCCTAAAACTATACAGACCGACGCACTTGCGGTAAAATCACTTGAAATTATGCAGAAAAATGGCATATCACAATTATTGGCCGTTGACGGCACACTTTATAAAGGAGTGGTACATTTTCACAACTTAATCAAAGAAGGTATTTTATAATGGCAAAAACTAAAAGCACGAAGCCCCACAACGAAATGTCTTTCTTAGATCATTTGGAAGAACTGCGTTGGCATTTGATACGTTCAGTTCTCGCAGTGGTCACTATCGCATGTGTCGCTTTTGTAATGAGTAAATACACTTTTGGAATCATTTTCGCCCCTTCAAAAATGGATTTTCCTACCTATCGCTTATTTTGTAATATCGCCACATATCTTGGCTTTGATTCTGCTTTTTGTGCAGATGAACTACCTTTTTCTATACAAAGCCGTACCATGTCAGGACAGTTTTCCGCTGATATATGGACGGCAGTCTGGTCAGGATTTATAATAGGCTTCCCTTACATACTTTATGAATTATGGAAGTTTATTAGTCCTGGACTCTATGAGAAAGAACGTAAAAACAGCAGGGGCTTTATTCTTATTGCTTCATTACTGTTTTTTATGGGCGTACTTTTTGGTTATTATGTGGTAGCACCACTGTCAATCAACTTCTTAGGCACCTATCAAGTAAGTGATCTTGTTCTTAATGAGTTCGACCTTGATTCCTATATCGGCACATTAAAAACGTCGGTAATTGCATGTGGAATATTGTTCGAGTTACCCATTATCATCTACTTTTTGACCAAAGTGGGAATCGTAACACCCGAGATAATGAAAAAATATCGGAAAATAGCCTTGGTCGTAGTTCTGATTCTTTCTGCCGTTATTACCCCTCCGGATATTACCAGCCAGATTATTGTAGCTTTTCCGGTAGTTATTTTATATCAAGTGAGTATTCATATTTCACGATATGTACTTAAAAAGGAAGCCAAAAAGGAAAGAAAATTAAAAGAGGCCGGCTTAAAAAAAACGTAATTGTTCGCCATACGCTAGAATAGAATCTAGCATTGGGTATTTTCGACAGCACTATGAAACTTAGAGCAACAAATATTGTAAAGGCCTACAGGGGTCGAAAAGTAGTCAACGGTATTTCCTTGGAGGTAAATCAAGGAGAGAT
>JASFYU010000165.1:0-10000 GCA_045046905.1 Flavobacteriaceae bacterium
ATGTCGAAGCCGTAAATAAAGAACTGGCAAAAACCAAAAAAAATGAAGAAGACCGTAAAAAGAATTTTGTGCAATATCGAAGAAAAGCCTTGGGTGATATTTTCAACAATCTGCCGATTACCGATGACCCCTCTTTAAATTTTATTTCGAAATCGAACCGCTACGAATTTACATTGCAAAACTTTACTTATTTGGGTGGTGAGGCCGTATACGTCATAGACTTTAAGCCCAAACGTTCAGCAGATTATAAGGGCACCCTATATATAAATTCTGATGATTTCGCTTTGATCAGGGTAGACTATCAGAACGTAAAGCCGATAAAAACCTTTAAACTATTGGGCATCTCGATCAATATATATCTCAAGAAGGGGAAGGTCATTTTTTCAAAAGGAAATGACAATCGCTATAGCCTACGGTATTTTGAATCAGAAACAGGAAACAGGATGGGCATTAAACGACCGCTTAAAATCATCGAAAAAAACAAACATGTAAAAGGTCGCAACAAACAGAATGAGCTTTCAGGAAAGCTAGATTTCGCCTTTACCAATATCGAAAAAAATGAGGTAGTCGTCTTTGAAACTCAGAAACTGAGTTCAGCCAATTTCGAAGCCTTTACCGAAACAAATGATATCTTGCCCACCTATATGCCTTCATACGATCCTGAATTTTGGAAAGGCTACAATAGTATAGAACCCAATGTCGCTATCAAGGAATTTACGTCTACCGAAGAAGTTTTAGATTAAATTCTTCACAAAAGAATACAGCAAAAGCCCCCAACCGACAAGCAAGAACAACCCGCCCAAGGGAGTAATAGGCCCCAATAATTTCCATTTTTTACCTTTTGATGCACTGAGACAAAGACCATAAATACTAAATGAAAAAAGAAATGTTCCTACAATCAAACAATAGATCATATTCCTTTCTAGAGCGGTTTCCAGATTTAAATTGAAGCTGAGCACCAACAATAAAATGGCATGGTACATTTGATATTTTACGCCCGTTTCAAAACTCTTGAGTTGATCCCCCGAAAAAGATTTCTTTAAGGCATGGGCACCAAAAGCGCCAAAGGCTATTGCCAACAATCCGTATAATGCACCTATAACCTGAGCTAAAAGAACCATATTATATATTTTTACCGAAGATAAGCAAATGTTGAAATATGTATAAACCTGAGTTCGACGAAAAAAAAACCCGCCGAACACAAAATGTACGGTGGGTTCATTTACATTTCAAATACAACCTATATCTGGCTCAATCCTCCGTCAACTGACAATTCGATTCCATTCACATAGCTAGCCTCATCAGAGGCAAGGAACAATACCGCATTTGCAATTTCCTTGGCCTCTCCAAAGCGCTTTAGAGGTACTCCTGCAGCAAAGTTTTTACCCATTTCATCGATTGCTTCTTGGGGCATTCCCATTTTACCATAAATAGGCGTGGCTATAGGTCCTGGGGCCACAGAATTCACTCGTATCTGGCGTGGCGCCAATTCTGTTGTCAATACTCTGGCATATGCCCTCAATGCGCCTTTGGTGGCACTATACACGGCAGCACCATCAAATCCTTTTTGATGTACGATAGAGGTGTTGAAAATAATTGACCCTCCATCATTAAGATTCGGAATTGCATGTTTTACCAAAAAGGCAGGGCCTTTGATATTGACATTAAACTGTGAATCAAAATGCTCTTCGTCAATCTCTCCTGCGGGAACAAAGTAAGCGACCCCAGCATTGACAAATAGCACATCTATTTTGCCATAGGTGTTTACAGCCTCTGTAATCAGCTTTTCATTATCCTTCAGCTTTGACTGGTCTGCCAAAACTGCCTTAAAATCACCTGATAATTCCTCTGAAGCCGCTTTCAGGGCCTCTGGTCTACGTCCTGAGAACACCACTTTGGCGCCTTCTTTTAAAAAACCTTTTACAGTTTCGAATCCTATTCCTGAATTTCCGCCGGAAACCACTACTACCTTGTTATTAAATCTACTCATTATAATAAAAATTATATTTTGAAACCAACGTTTCAAAATTGATTAAAAAAATTATTCTAATACTTTGATGATGTTATTAATCAATTGTCGCAATACTTTGCTATCACTCACCAATATTCCCGTCATCCTAAACCCCTGAAAAGCACTGAAAATATAATAGGCATAACTCCTACTATCTTGATTCTTATTAATAGCACCCTGTTCCTGACCATCTTGAATCAAACCCCGAAAAATTGATAAGGTGTATTCCTGAGCATCTACTAACCATTTTCTAATATCCTGATTCTGATTGCCCATTTCAGACTTACAGTTCATCACAAAGCAGCCATTTACTTTTTTATTGCCTACAGTAACAGGTATAAAACTCTCAAAAATAAACCTAATGGCCTCAAGAGGGTTTTTAGCTTTTAGCAAAGCCTTTTGAAAAAATATATTACCATTCTTCTGATAGTGCTTTAAGGTGGCCTGATATAACTCTATCTTAGAGCCAAAGGAATTATAAATGCTGGATCGGTTCAAGGCTGTAGCATCTACCAAATCTTGCATTGAGGCACCATTATATCCTTTCTCCCAAAAAACGTACATCGCTTTTTGAAGCACCAATTCTCTATCAAATTCTTCAATTCTCGGCATAATCTACGCTGTCAGGGAACAAATATATATTGAAACAATCATTCCACATAAGTTTTAACTATATTTTAGCAAATACCTTGTAATCTGAGTTCAACCTAAAGTTTAATCTACAGAATGCAAATAAAGGATACGATTTGAAATAGAAAATTTGAAGGAATATCTTGATATTTCAAAAAGCTTACATGATAAGATTACCTTTTATTTGCATTTGATTGGGTTAAGTGTTTTAGGGGATCGTGTATGGTTAAAATAGAATTATTTATACGCTACATTGTCAATAATAAATTTCTTCTGAAAGCATCTAAAAAGAGATCTTTTAAATGGTAGCATATTGCCATAAAGCCAAGTACAAGGCAGTTTGGCGAAATTATCTTTGATAAACTTGTAATCGCTGGCATTACCGCTAATTGACATTAAACAGGTATACCATTAGAAAACAAGTAAAACCATATGAAAGTGACCTATTTTTTATTGGGTACGCCATAATTCTTCCGAGTAAACATCTATCAAATGCGTTCGTACATAAAAAGGAGTTTCTTGACCGTCCTCATCCAAGCCAATAGTCATTGACTTAGAGGGCATAGCAGGCATATGACAGGCAATACAATTATTACCCATTTGGTTCAATTGAGAGGTTTCGGCTTTACAAATAACAGCTTTTGTATTGTGGCACTCCATGCATTTCTGATTGAAAAATTCAGCATTCCCTCTTTGATTTTTATGTGGGTCATGACATGTAGTACAGTCCATAGTAGCCGTTTGTTTAAAACATTCACTGCTGATTAAAAGGCCATATTGGTTAGCATGAACATCTAATTTACTGTTATCCACGGTGGCGGAATTATGATTTTGGGCGTATTCTTTTAAATTATCGCCAACCATAAAGAAAAATGGAGTTCCCTTGAGTAGCTCTTGCCGAAGTCCTGAATGACATTGGGCACAGGCATCTAAACGCTGTTGTCTTGACAGTGCGGTCCAACTCATTGTAAATTTTGGTGATTTTTCTTCAGGCTTGTTTTTGTGATAGGTCACATGTATAGCTGTATGTTGGAAAACTTGGGCTGTTTACCCAATTATCTAAAGGGGCGTAGTAAGACGCTTGCAGTTGAAATAGGGAGTCTCCTTTTTGTCTCATTTCAAATAATACATCTTTAAGGTCTAAAATGTTGGTCCCGTTCATAAAACTACCTTTTACGCTTGCCGAATCAGCGATGGCAGGCATAGGGGTATTTCGCTGGTTTCATTTTGACCTTATGACCAAAAACCGAAACTTGGTATTTTACCTCACCCTAAACTGCAAAAAAAACAATCCAAACTTCCCCCAAGGAGAGATTAAAGTCGTCTACAACAACTACCCTAATACCCAATAGATAGGCCAACTGAGGCAATGAGGTGGCGAAAACTCTTCCTCTATTGTTTTCGAGATAGATACTAACAAACGACGTAATTTCACAGAACAATAAACTACCTCGACGCAAGCATACGAGGCATTAAAAGAAACAAACTTTAACATTTCTTTGCAAGCCGGCCGGTATAGGTAGGCTAAACCCACTGGTGGGAATAAAACCTGCTAGGGATAAAAAATAGTTTGTATTTTCTATACTTGGTGTTTCCGGATTTAATTGATTGCCTTAAAAGAAATCAAACGAGAAGCAGACACCTTGAATGTATGAATTCCTTGAGTCAATGCTGAGGTTTCTTTTTTTATTTCGGCACCAAGGCAGTTCATAATCGTGTAGGTATACGTTCTTTTTTTGCCCGTTGCTACAACAATTATACGCGTCTACCTTTTGGCGTTTAATATATCTAAATCGGTATATTTTTCGGGTTCGATTACTATTATATGATCATTAAAAACAGTGGTTATTTTTTTTGTGCCTTTTACCCCTTCAATAATGGGATAATTGGTGAGTGGGCTTAGAGGGTAAAAATCACCATCTAATAAGACCGCTCTGTTTTTAAGCCAATAAGCAGTGTAAAATTTAATCATTTTGAAATGATCTTCAGGAATATCAGTCAATCGCACCGATAGCTGTGGAACTGAATACATGACATTAAGCATTTGTAGGACAGTTACTTCAACTGGCTCATCATAATGCCACATCAGCATATCAGAATGAACAGCTGTATTACCACTCAATAATCGTAAATCGGATGTTCTAATCCTATTAACTGAAGATAAATTTGGGCAATCGGTAGCCCGAAACATATTCCCATATTTGCGCATTGCAGGCCCCACATAGGGCTGTCTAAATTCGATTATAATGTCGGGTTTAATTTCTTGCAAAGACCTCATTAAATCGGTCATCAACACATCGGTTGCTTCATTCACAGAGGCGTAATCACGCCGATTTTCTTTTGTGAGTTCGGTGTCTTTGTTGGCAAGCCTGCACTCGGTAAGCAGACTATTCATGGTGATGTTTTGATGGTAGTTTGGTTAAGGAAATTGCCTTGGGCGGTATTACAACAATTTCATCAGATTTTAAGGATATGGCAAAAAAGGCGGCAAACCATTTCAAAAATAAAACGAAGACCAAAACAATTATGACTTCTCGTCTTATTCGCCGAAATTCCTTGTGAGAATAGTGCTCCTACTTTTGATCTTAAGATGTTCCTATTCTAGCTTGCGAATTGCAAAAATAAAGCTTCGAAATTGACTAGATTGCTAATCTAAACGATACCGCATGCCAAAAAAACCTCGAATGCCTTGATTGGGGCCGTACACGTATGAAGGGTCAAAGGTCAGCGCATACGGGTTATCGGCCGTAGCTACTGCGCTGCCATTAGCATCAAAAACCACATTTTTATCAAAAGGGTCGTCAGCCCTAGCGATGATAAACGGATTACCGCGATTTGGGGTCCAATCCAAAAGGTTTTTAATGCCCCCGTAAAATTCAAAATTGTCTAGCCCCTTATAGGTAAACTGTATATTCTGAATGCTCCAAATAGGAGAAAACTCTCGTCTTGGATCGGCGTCGCCCAATAGGGGCAAGCGCATGGGGCCGTATAGGTTTCCCGTATAATCAATACTTATATGTACTGATCTTATGTCGTATGAAGCAGTCCAGGTGGCTGAGAAACTTTCGGTCAAGATTTGTTTTCGCGTGATGCCGTCTTCGGTGTTTTTTACGTCTTGAAATGTGGCCCCTACCAATAGTTTTAGTCCGTTAGGGAAAGTAACATCCACATTTGCGCTCAGGCCCTGAGATATAGATTTTCCGTTCAGATTGTCATAAATAATTTGGTTGGGGTTGCTGTCGTAATCAGGCAGGATGATATTGCTAAAGTGGGTATAAAAGGCGGAAGCATCCAAACTTAAAAAAGTGCCATTATCCATATAGATTTTTTTAAGGTAGTTGAGATTGATATTAAAAGATTGCTCCGGTTTCAACTCCTCGGTAATGACGACCTCTCTGGCCCCGGTCAAGGCCGCATGCTCTTCAGTAAATAGATTGACCACACGAAAACCAGTTCCTGCATTAAGGCGAAGGATGTCGGACGATGATATTTTCCATCTATAGGCTGCCCTAGGAGTATAAATAGAACCATGTCTTTTGTCATAATCATACCGCAAGCCAAGAAGTAAAGAGTGTTTTTTCGCCAAGTTGATTTCATCTTGAACAAATAGACTCGGAATAACCACCTCATCAGCTACTTCAGTCGCCGTAGTATTATCGTCATAATAATTATAGCGCAAAGCGCTACCGAATAATAGGTCATGATGATCTAAAGACTTATCCCAGGTCATTTGCCCGAAACCGATACGCTGATCGGCCAAGTAAGCAATGTCTCCATAAACCGAATTCTGACTATGATCGTTATAAGAGAAAGAAAACAACACTTTTTCTTGAATGGGAAGCTGGTATTTTCCTAAGATTTCCCATCTTTTGGTATAGATGCTTTCACCGTATATTTCATCTCCGCCTCTAAAATCTGGGGTCCATTGCATTTCACCACCCCAGCGGTCTTCATAAAAGAAACGCCCTGCCAAGGAGAATATTCTAGCATCTTTACGCTGAAAATTCCATTTTTGAAAGATTGAGATTCGGTTTTGTAAGGTCAGGTCGGTAAAGTTGTCTCCGTTGTTATCGATAGGAGTATCGTAATTAAAATAATTGATTCCCAATAACATATCTGTCTTTTTACCCAGCTTAATTTTTGTCCCAATATCTAAGTTATACTCTCCCCAATCGGTTACAAAGGCATCAACAAAAAAATTGGGGGCTTCTAAAGGGCTTTTTGTAATGATATTGATGAGGCCACCTACCGCCTCGCTTCCGTAAAGGCTAGAAGCCGGGCCTTTTACGATTTCAATCTGATGTATGAGCGAATTTGGTATTCCTGAAAGGCCATAAACCGTACCGAGACCACTTACAATGGGCATACCATCAATCAAGACCAAGGTATAAGGCCCTTCTAGGCCATTAATATGAATATCACCCGTATTGCAGACATTACAATTGATCTGTGGCCGTACACCATTTACGTTTTGCAGGGCTTCAAAAATACTGGCCGTAGGATTCTTTTTTAGGAAGGTGGGGCTATACACCTCTACGGGAACGGGACTTTCGGAACGGCGGACCGCCTTGAGCGTTCCGGTAACCACGGTTTCTTCCAATTGCTCGCTTGCCGCAACCAATTGTATTGCGACGGTCTTGGTCTCCTCAGCCTTCAAAGAAATTTTTGTGGTATACGAAAGGTAGCCGATAACGGTCGCCCTCAGTCGATAAGAGCCTGGCGGTATATTAGACAATAAAAAGCTTCCGTCGGCATCACTGGCCGCACCCAAAATAGTGCCCTCCAAATATACATTGGCAAAAGGAATAGGTAGGCCTTCACTGCTTACTATACCTTTAATTTGTGACTGTTGTGCATAGACCGAATTAAGGCCAAAGAAAACCAGCCAACATGCCCATATAAGAATGGGTGTAAAGTCATATTTCTTTATTTTTGTCATTCTAAATTATTTTTTAGACAAAGCTAAATATTTGTTTCTAGATATAAAAATGTATTTTTGTTAAAATTTAAAAATGGAGATGACACTTTCCGAGGAGGATTATATCAAGGCCGTATACCATTTAGGCAAGGGTGAAAGTACCACTGTGTCAACCAATGCGATAGCAGAACAAATGGCGACAAAACCGTCTTCAGTTACTGATATGGTGCGAAAGCTCTCAGAAAAGGGATTGGTTAATTACAGAAAATACAAAGGGGCCTCCTTGACAGAAATTGGTATAAAAACAGCCTTGACCTTGGTGCGCAAGCATCGTCTTTGGGAGGTTTTTTTAGTCGAAAAATTAGATTTTTTATGGGATGAGGTCCACGATGTGGCCGAGCAATTGGAGCATATTAAGAGTGAAAAGCTCATCGATAGGCTCGATAAGCACCTTGGGTTTCCTGAGGTCGATCCGCACGGTGATCCGATTCCGTCTAAAAAGGGAAAATTTAAAAAATCAGTTAAAAAGCTATTGAATGAAATACCCATAGGAGCGACAGGGGTATGTGTAGGCGTAAAAGATTCTTCGCCTCCCTTTTTGAAGTTTTTAGACAAAAACGCGATTGCCTTGGGCGATAGTATTACGGTACTCGACAAGGAAGAATTTGATTCCTCGCTACATATCAAAATCAAGAGAAAGGAGATACACATTTCGAATGAGATTGCAGCTAATCTATATTTAAAAATTACCGAATAAACATGCAACAAATCATTGATTATTTTGAATCTATAGACCCGATTTTGGCGGCTTTCTATGCGACCTTATTCACATGGGGACTTACAGCCCTAGGAGCGGCATTTGTATTCTTTTTTAAAACAATGAACAGGGCTGTTTTTGACGGAATGCTCGGATTTACTGGCGGAGTAATGATTGCAGCTAGTTTCTGGAGCCTTTTGGCACCAGGTATAGAGATGAGCCCAGGAGAAGGCTTTGTTAAGGTTATTCCGGCAGCGGTTGGTTTTTTCCTAGGAGCTGCATTTATTTTTGGGCTTGACAAGGTTCTACCTCACCTACACATCAATTTTAAAGAAAGTGAAGGCGTAAAAACACCTTGGCATAGGTCGACCCTATTGACTTTGGCCATTACCATGCACAATATTCCGGAGGGTTTGGCTATTGGCGTACTATTTGGTGGCGTTGCCGTGGGCTTCCCAGGGGCCTCTATTGCCGGGGCAGTAGCTTTGGCCATAGGTATCGGGATTCAAAATTTTCCTGAAGGCATGGCAGTTTCAGTGCCGATGCGTAGGCATGGAGCCTCAAGACTTAAGAGTTTTATGTATGGCCAAGCCTCCGCCCTAGTCGAACCTATTGCTGCCGTTTTGGGCGCATGGGCCGTATTGACCTTTCAGCCAATATTACCTTATGCCCTTTCTTTTGCGGCAGGAGCCATGGTCTTTGTGGTGGTCGAAGAGGTTATACCCGAGACTCAGCAAGACAAATACACCGATATTGCCACTATGGGCTTTATTGGTGGCTTTATTATTATGATGAGTTTAGATGTGGGCTTAGGCTAGAATTAGGAAACTATTTTTTATTCCCGCTCACAGGCCTGCCTCTCCATCAGGCGAACTTTTCCGAGGCGGTTCGCTAAATTTTACAGGCGCATATTTGTAGTGAATAAAATCATGGTAACACTTGTTACGGTCAAAGTTCTCTGATAAACGCCAATTTTTAGAACTGAAATTTGTTCTATATCCAAAATTGTCTATACCTTAGTATGGTCAACTTAAGAACCGGGTTCAAAGAATATAATAGCTATATATGACGGCAAAAAAAAGACAGTGGTTGTGGAATAGTCTTATTGTTTTAACGGTTATTGTCTGCCTATCGGCATTTAGCATACACTACAAAAATTGGATTAAAAAGGGACCCGATAGTATTGTTATTTTATCCGGAATATACTATAAAAAGCTAAGATTCTCCGAAATCAATACGGTCCTTATGGTCGATAAAATACCCCCTATGGAGCGCCTCAATGGTTTTTCGGCCTTAGAAAAGGAAAAAGGAGTTTTTAGAGAGTTCAAAGATTCGCTCACAGATAAAAAAGTCTATGTATATGTTGACAATCTGTCACATCAAAAAATAAAGATTGTTTATAAAGACTCATTAAAGCTCTTTATAAACTTAAAAGACTCGACCAAAACCGTACAGCTGCATGAATTTTTAACAGGGAAAATCAAGAATTAAGGCTTTTAAAGAGATTGTTGAATCAGGCATTGCCTAGCCGTATTGTCTGTCTCTACACGTGACTATAACCAAAGGCCAAGATATGAAAGTCAGAAATTTTGATTTAAACCAGTTTTTACAACTATTTAGTCGAGTGCTTTTAAGCCGAAATTGGCTTCGGGTGAACAGTTCGCCGTTTTTAAATGAAACATAT
>JASFYU010000166.1:0-16202 GCA_045046905.1 Flavobacteriaceae bacterium
CAATATTATATTTCTTGGCTATTATTATTCTTTCACGCTGTGACATTCTTGATCTCCTTTGATAAGCCATATTATGATATCGCTCCTCTGGAGCTTAAATTTATAATATTGTATTTCTTGGCTATTACTATTCTGTCACGCTGTGACATTCTTGCTCTCCTTTGATAAGCCATATTATGATATCGCTCCTCTGAAGCTTAAATTTACAATATTATATTTCTTGGCTATTATTATTCTTTCACGCTGTGACATTCTTGCTCTCCTTTGATAAGCCATATTATGATATCGCTCCTCTGGTGCTTAAATTTACAATATTATATTTCTTGGCTATTACTATTCTATCACGTTGTGACATTCTTGCTCTCCTTTGATAAGCCATATTATGATATCGCTCCTCTGAAGCTTAAATTTACAATACTGTATTCCTTGGCTATTATTATTATTATTCTATCACGTTGTGACATTCTTATTCTCCTTTGATAAGCCATATTATGATATCGCTCTTCTAGTGTTTTGTTTACTATATTATATTTCCTAGTTATTTTGTAGCTCCAGAGGAGCAAAATACTAATAGGACATATTTTTATGTTCATTATCAAGCTCTGTAGGAGCGACATTATCATAGTTATTTGCCTGCAAAGGATTTTGGGGAATAGAATTTCTTAGTAATTTTGTAGTTCCAGAGGAGCAACATACTAATAAAACATTTCTATGTTCGTTATCAAGCTCTATAGGAGTGACATTACTCATATGAAAACAGCAACTAGTAAATGAAGAAAGCATACCTTTTATTTTTTATTATTTCAAGTCCAATCTTTGGTCAAAATGCGCTTGATATTACTACCGAAACCACTTGGCAACTTTTAAAATACGATATAGGAAATGTATTCAAAGGTATGGGGTATGCCTATAGCAGACCTTTACATTGGCAGGGAAAGCAATGGTTAACTCTTGGAGGTATAACTGCCGGTACTGGAGCTATATATCTTTTTGATGAGGAGTCTTCCGAATATTTCAGAAATCAAAAGGAGGATATTCCGAAAGCGATTAGAGACTATGGGTCGACGGTAGGAAGCCCTCAGAAAAATTATATGATTACGGGTGCGGTGTATTTGACTGGACTTTTTACAAAAAATGAAAAGTTGAGAAGAACAGGGGTATTACTAATCTCTTCGGCATCTACTGCCGGGCTTTTACAACAATTGACCAAAAGCGTTATAGGAAGGGCCAGACCTGAAAGCGGAAAGTCTAAAGATACTTTTGACCCTTTCAATTCTAATAGAAGTTATCATTCTTTTCCTTCAGGGCATACGATGTTGGCCTTTACCAATGCCTATGCCATAGCCAAGCAATTTAAAAACCCCTGGGTAAAGGCAGGCATATACACCATAGGCCTTGTTCCTGGTGTTTCTAGATTATGGGAAGATCAGCATTGGCTTTCTGATGTTGCACTTGGGGTTGTCATAAGTATATTTACAGTAGAATCGATCGATCGGTATCTTGATCGTAAATACCAACAAAAATATAATAATCAAACAAAAAAAATAAGTTGGAACCTCAATTTTTCGCCTGGTCAAGTAGGTGTGGTTGCCCGGTTTTGACAACAGTATGTGGTCTGTAAATACAATAATAGGACCCTATTTCTAATATTATGCTCCTCTGACAACTACTTTCTCAGCCATATGATACTTCTAGTTTTGATTAGATTCGTACTTTTAACATTATAAGCAATTATTCTGAAGAGTGTATGGAAGAAATAAAATTTCAAATCAACAGACGTACTTTTTTGACCACGGCCGCTTTGGGGAGTGTAGGCTTAAGCCTAAGTGGTATGCCCCCCTTATCTAGCGAAGCACCTTTACGCTTTGGCTTGGTTACTGATAGTCACTATGCCGATCGCAAACCCAATAACACCCGCCACTATAGAGAATCATTGGGCAAAATGCGCGAATTCATTCAAATAATGAACCGTGAAAAGGTAGATTTCATCATTCACATTGGCGATTTCAAAGATGAGGATCCCGAGCAGCGTAGTGAGGATACTCTTAGATACCTGCAAGATATGGAGCTGGTTTACGGCGAATTTTCAGGCCCACGGTACCATTGCCTAGGTAACCACGATGTGGATAGCATTACCAAACAACAGTTTTTGGCCCATATAGAGAATACCGGTATTGCCACCGATAAAAGTTACTATTCATTTGATACCAAGGGCTGGCATATTATTGTACTCGATGCCAATTACCATGCCGATGGCCGTGACCAATTCTACAAAGAAGGGGCTGATTGGCAAGATCCAAACATTCCTGATTTTGAGTTGAAATGGCTCAAGAGCGATCTTGATCAACACCGGCGTCCCACCTTGATTTTTTGTCATCATCCGTTATTTAATTATAAACCAGGAGAGGTCAATCATACCGTGCACCAGTACAAAGCAGTTCAGAAGCTGCTAGAAGAACATGGTCAGGTACAGGCTGTTTTTCAAGGCCACGTACATGATGAACATCATGAGGTCATCAATGAAATTCATTATTTAACGCAAATGGCTATGGTTGATTATTCAGGTCTGCAGAACAATAGTTTTGCCATTGTAGAGGCTGTAGGCAATAAAATAGAGGTCATTGGATTCAAAAGGGTAAATTCTCGGACAATGTGAGCTAAAAGATGGAAGCCCCCACTTTTACTATAGCTGTTGGTATTTTGAATAGTCTTTGATATGAATCTAATGCATGAAAAATATTGAAAACCACTATAGTAGCAATATACTAATCTATCATTGAGGGTTTACTCGAAAAAAACGCTTATGTCTACCCACCTATATAGGGCTCTTCCTCGGGGTTTAGGCTCTACTTCTCCTTGGAGGTCTGAACTGCCCTGTTGCAGTTCAGGGTGAGGTAAACTACCAAATTTCGGTTTATGTATGGCCCTAAGGTCAAAATGAAACCGGAGAAATAGCACTATGCCTGTCCGTCTCTAGAGGAGATTGCCTCGAAATCAAAAATTTTATTTTAGAAAACATACCTCCTTCCCTTGGGTCGAGGTCATTGATTGAACTCTAAAAGGAACTCAGGTTATTAATTACTATATACTCAACACTTTTTTCTACAGTCCTAAAGAAATTTGTCGAAAGTATTTTTATGCCTCCTTTTATATATACATACTTCTTTTTTCCTATAGGTTACATATTTTTCAATTCAGCTACTAAATCAGTCAATGCCGCTTTCGCATCGCCAAAGAGCATAGACGTTTTAGAATTATAGAACAATTCATTTTCAATTCCGGCATAACCGGCACTCATACCCCTTTTATTGACAATGATATGTTTTGCATTTTCTACATCTAAAATAGGCATGCCATAAATGGGGCTCGCAGGATTGTTGTGCGCCGCAGGGTTTACAACATCATTTGCCCCTACCACCAGAACAATATCTGCATTGTTGAATTGTGGATTTATATCTTCCATTTCTACCAACATATTATACTCCACATTCGATTCGGCCAATAGTACGTTCATATGGCCCGGCATACGACCCGCTACGGGGTGAATGGCATATTTCACATTCACTCCTTTGCTAGATAGTAGCTGTTCTAACTCATGAATTACATGTTGTGCTTGGGCAACTGCCAAACCATAGCCAGGAACAATGATTACGTTGGTCGCATAATTCATCATAATTGCCGCATCACTGGGGTTGGTGCTTTTAATAGATCCCAAGGCTTTATTCTCACCTGCGACGGTAGTAGTATCTGAACTTCCAAAAGCGCCGAATATTACAGAACCCAATGTTCTGTTCATAGCTTTGCACATAGAAACCGTAAGAATAATACCGGCAGAACCAACCAGAATACCCCCTACTAGCATCACCATATTGTCATACAATATTCCTGTAATTGCTGCGGCAATACCGGTCAAAGAATTCAATAGTGAAATTACCACGGGCATATCAGCCCCCCCGATGGGCAGTACAAATAAAATACCATAAATCAAGCCTGCGGCTAATAATGAATATAACAACCATTGACTATCTACACCAGTGGTGATCATAAATGCCGCAAAAGCGATGATACCTAGAAAGAACACATTGTTGATACTGTTGTATTTCGGAATTTTTACGACACTCTTTAAGGAACCGTTCAATTTTGCCCAGGCAATTAAACTACCAGAAAACGTAATAGCTCCGATAACAACCCCTGATACTATTATAGTAGCCTGTGTATAATCGCCTATGTTCTTGCCATATTCGACCAAACCAATCAAGGCTGCACTTGCGCCACCAAAACCATTGAACAAAGAGACCAATTCGGGCATTTTTGTCATCTCAACCTTAATGGCAATCAACCAGCCTATGATAGAACCTATTAGAATAGCCAGTCCAATTAATATATAAATAAGTGGCTGAATCTCTAATTCATTGATAAAAATGGTTCCTACTATGGCCAATCCCATTCCTGCTGCCGCTACTAAATTTCCTCTTTTGGCCGTTTGTGGATGCCCGAGTTTTTTTAAGCCAACGATAAAGGTGATAGTGGCAATTAGATATATACAATTTAATAAAACATCCATTATTCTTTCTTTTTAAACATTTGTAACATTCTGTCAGTAACAGCAAAACCACCTACGACATTGATAATACCTAATACTACGGCGATAAACCCAAGTGATAGTGCGACATAATCCTCAGTATCTGAATGTAACATCACTAAAATGGCCCCTACGATTACAACCCCACTCAAGGCATTTGCCCCAGACATCAATGGTGTATGCAACACGGCCGGAATGTTCTTTATCACCTCTATACCAATAAATATGGCAAGAATAAGAATATAGGTGACCTGAAGGTTATTATTAATAAACTCTAACAATTCATTCATGATTTTCGTGTTTAATTTTTTCTAATGGTACCATCTTGTACAATTAAAGTTTCATTGGTGATTTCTTCCTCCAAATCCCATTTAAAATGGGTCTCTTCGGTGAGGTGCATAATAAAATTATAACTATTTTTCGCATACAAATCACTGGCATTTGTGGAAACACTTTTTGGTGCAATACTTGTTCCTATTACCTTTACGCCATTGCTGAACACAGTTTTATTGATATCGCTAATTTCGCAATTTCCTCCTTGGGCAGCCGCCAAATCAATGATTACGGCGCCATGCTTCATTTGTAACACCTGTTTCTCGGTAATCAATACTGGGGCCCTTCTACCCGGAATATTTGCCGTAGTAATCACCAAATCAGCCTGAAACAAAGATTTATTGACAGCCTCTTTTTGTCTTTGGGCATACGCTGCTGAAGCTTCTTTGGCATAGCCCCCATCAGATGTTTCCCCCTCATTGTTGACAGAAATAAATTTCGCCCCCAAAGATTCAGCTTGCTCCTTGGTCTCAGACCTTATATCGGTTGCTTCAACAACGGCACCCAAACGTTTTGCGGTGGCTATGGCCTGCAAACCTGCAACCCCGACGCCGTAGATCAATACCCTAGCGGGGGCAATGGTTCCTGCAGAAGTCATCATTAGCGGAAATATTTTAGTCATTTCATAGGCTCCTAAAATAACCGATTTATAGCCCGCCAAGTTATTTTGAGAACTCAGCACATCCATATCCTGAGCCCTCGAAATCCTAGGTATTGCATCCATAGAAAAGGCGGTAGCCCCCTTATTGGCGATGGCTTGAATTAGTTCAGGATTAGATTTATGGTACAACTGACTGATCAGTATTTGACCTTTATTGACCAATTTCAGATCATCTTCGTCGAACGGATTTATTTTTATGAGTATTTGAGCCTCCTTAAAAACAACGCCCCTTTTTTCAATGACCACTTCGACATCAGTATAATGAGAATTCTTGAAAGAAGAGTGCTTTCCTGCCCCTTCCTCGACAAGAATTTCAAAACCTTTGGCAATTAGTTGTTTTGCAATATTAGGTGTAATCGCGACCCGTTTTTCACCATTTTGAGTTTCCTTTAATATGCCAATCTTCATATGCGTTGATGATTTAATTACATAGTATTCTCTCACAATTACATAGTATTCTCTCTTAATTATGAGGTTGTAAATTTCTAAAAAGGCGTAAAAATACCTTATTACTGAATGCTGAACTGTATTTCACACTAAAGCTTACAATTTTATTGTCAATTGTTAGATAATTCGGAATGTGGACATTGAACTCGTCTTGAGCTACTATAATCTCCTGTAAAATCCTTTTTTACACTCATATTTTGTCTTTTTTTCGCTCTGTAGCCCTGTTATGTAACTCAAAAAAACCTCTTATGGCCATAAAAACCCTTTGCGATAGCTATCTAAATCGCTAGAATGAAATAATTCAAGGCTATTTATAGCGTTGGACACTATGACAAAAGCGGGCAATTAACTCCTTTTAACAATAGTATGACGCGGTACTAAAAAAGGTGTCCTGTACTATCCTTAATTTGTTTGTTTTCGAAAAAAAATCTGTAACCCATCTTTACAAAACCATCACGACCTATACGTAGTTAAGGCGTATAGACGAGTGATGGGTACAGCATGCTTACAATCGTTGGGTCGACGGCATTCGGTATGAATATTCACATCTCTTATACAAAGCGCATGCCTCGGGGGGGCACAGAGAAGGAAAACATCAGTAGATACAGCGATTACTATGAACAGATTGAAAAAAAAAATATACCTTTAATACCTGACCCTGTCGAACGTCTTTTAATTGTAACCTAATTCAAAAGCGAAAACTAACTAATTTAAATGACAATGGACAAAAGCAGTAAAGCAATTTATTTTGATCCCCAATACCCTTCTGTTGAAAGTTTAAGGCAAAAGGCAAAAGGCAGTATTCCAAATTTCGCTTTTGATTATTTAGAAGGTGGGTGTAATGAAGATGTCAACTTACATAAAAATACACTGGAAATCAAGGATGTAGAGCTAGTACCCTCCTATTTGCGCGCACATAAGGAAACCAATATGAGGACCGAACTCTTTGGTCATGTCTACGATGCGCCTTTTGGCATGTCTCCCGTTGGTTTTCAGGGGTTAATGTGGCCCAATTCACCTGAGATATTGGCCAAAGCAGCTTTTGAACACAATATTCCTTTTATATTAAGTAATGTAACCACCAGTAGTATTGAACGTATTTCGGAATTGACCGAGGGCAGGGCATGGTTTCAATTATACCATCCTGCCGAAAATAGCATACGCGATGATATCTTAAAACGGGCAGAAATGGCCGGGTGCCGCGTATTGGTCCTTATCTGTGATGTACCCACAAGGGGTTTTAGACCCAGAGACATTAAAAACGGATTGGCAATGCCTCCTAAAATGTCTGCAAAAAATATGCTGCAAATAGCAGGTAAACCAGAATGGGCTCTACGCACATTGATTCATGGGCGGCCTAATTTTGAAACCCTAAAACCTTATATGCCAAAAAAAAGATTGAGCATGAAACAGTTGGGGCAATTTATGGGGCAGACCTCTGCGGGGAAACTGAACGATGAAAAAATACGTGCTATCCGCGACCTATGGAAAGGAAAACTAATTTTAAAGGGGGTGACAAGCGAGATCGATGTGGAAAAAGCCATACAGCTGGGCATGGATGGCATTATAGTCTCCAACCATGGCGGAAGGCAATTGGATGCGGCCGAATCCTCGATTAAATCCTTGATGCGGATCACGGCCTCCTACAAAGATAAAATCAAGATTATGATGGACAGTGGCCTACGTTCAGGGCCTGATATCGCCAGGGCATTGGCCAGCGGTGCTGAATTTACATTTATGGGGCGTGCTTTTATGTACGGCGTATCTGCCTTGGGTGCTAAAGGGGGTGATCATACCATCTCAATGTTCAAAACACAATTGCAACAGATTATGGAACAATTGGGCTGTAAAGACATAGAACAATTACCAAGCCATTTGGTTTCTAAGTCAAAAGCTCGGGGTAGGCCTTCCTGCGGCAGGCAGGCATCAGAGAAATAAAAAATTTGTTGAAACCGACTATCCCCAAGGCAGAGCCATAGGGGAATTCTTTTTGATTAAACCCACTAGTGAGATTAAATATCTTTCTACATAAAAACCAGTCACGGCCCATAGCCAATTAAGTCAAGAAAATTATGGATAAGAAAAGAAGAAAATTAATACGAAATATGGCCTTTGCACCTTTGTTATTAGGTATGCGAAACCTGAATCTATCTCAAAATACAACTATATCGCGTACCAGATTGCAATATAGCGTCAATGCCTACTCCTTTAATGCTATGTTCAAGAGTGGTGAAATGACATTTTTTGACATGATGGAATTTGCTGCCGATATAGGTTTAGATGCCGTTGACCTAACTGGATATTATTTTTCTTCCTATCCTGAAAGGCCTTCGGACAAAGAGCTGTTTAGTGTAAAACGCAAGGCTTTGGAGCTTGGTTTGAATATTACCTGGACCGGTATTCGGAATGACTTCATTAATCCGGATGAGAAATCTCGTAAGGCCGATAGAGAACTAATCAAGCAATGGTTAATTGTTTCGTCTAAAATGGGGGCTTCAATTATGCGCATTTTTACAGGTAGAAGCGAGCATCAAGGATATTCTAAAAAACAAGCAACAGACTGGCTCGTTAATGAATTTAAAATTTGCGCCGACTATGCCAAAGAAACTGGTGTATTGATTGGGCTACAAAATCATAATGAATTTTTATACCACAGTGATGAGGTTATTAATGTTCTGAAAAGGGTCAACTCCGAATGGTTCGGTTTAATCCTCGATATTGGCAGCCTTCATTCTGAAGATACATACGAAGAAATCAAAAAATTAGCACCCTATGCAAATTATTGGCTCATTAAGGAGCACGTTTTTCCAAATGGGACAAAACAAACAGTCGATATGAAAAAAATAGCGGCTATTTTAAAAAATGAAGACTATCGAGGGTACGTATCTTTTGAAAGCCTTTCAGATGGCGATCCAAAAGAAATTGTATCAGGATTGTTTGATTCATTTCGAAATGAGTTTGAAAAAATACGCTGATGCCAAGAACCCTATAAAAACATTAGGCCCTACTTCAACCTAGTCCATTATAGATCTATATATGAGGTTCTTATGTCAGGTGATTGATGCCAAAAAAGCTAATTATATGTTTTTGAAAGAATTTAAAACTCAGCTTAAGAATTAATTAAAATTGTAGAATGAAAAACATTAAATTATCATTACTTCTTTTGATTTCTGTACTATAGGTAAATGTATTTGGTCAAGACATTAATTACAGACATGCACTCGCGCAAAATAATAAGTGATAGCCTTGAAATAACAGGATACGTCAGAGCTCTTAAAAAGGCATTGTACCACAATAAAACGGTTGATAAGCGTATTCATCATTCTGGCAGAGCAATACAGTATTACAGCAATGTATACATCAATGCATTAAAAAGAAAAAAAATTGACATCAGTATGACCGAAGAAAACCATTGCTATGAAAACGCCATGATGAGCGTGTTAACGGTATTTTGAAAGCTGAATTTTATCTCAACCAGACCTTTGCTAGCGTTATTCACCCTAAAAAAGCAGTTATAAAACACCAAATATGGTATATAAATTAACAGCGTAAAATCAATTTTAACCTGTAGCCGTATTTTAGGACAAGACATTTGAGAAAAACAAAAACCTATAAAAAAAACGAATTTTATTTTTGGACTCACACTTGTATTAATGACTTCATTGAATTGCTATGCACAAGAATACACATTAGAAGAAAAAATAATTACAGGTGTTTTTGATACAGAAGGAAAAACAAAGGCGGAAATATTTGCATCGATTAATAAATGGATTGCATTGAATTATCATTCTACTCAAAATGTTGTTCAATTAAAAGACAAAGAATCTGGAAACATAATAGTTAAAGGAATTAATGAAGCGGTTTATAAAAATGTTATGAAGGAATTATATCCTAAATATATATATATGCAGGAATTCAGCATTACTGCTAAGTTTAATCATACTGTAGAAATAAACGTTAAGGATAATAAATTTAGAATAATTTACACTTTGACAGATATAATAACACCTGAACCATTAGCAGGCTATAATCTGGAATCTCAATCTAATATGGTGTTTGATATGATAGATTTCACAGGTCTAAAACAAGAAAAAATAGACAATTATAATAATTACATTGAGGAACTATGGAAAAAAGTAGTGATTGGTAAAAAAAAGAGAGCGAAAATTAAGGAAATGACTAAACCGACTTTTGAAGAAATGAATAAAGGTGTAATTGAGAGTATTAAATCAACAATGCTTTCCATTGAAAAAACCGTGAAATCAACTAAAAAAGATGATTGGTAGAAAAAAACGATTTGCCAATAACTTCTAAAAATAATGCGGTAGTTAGTGCTTAATCAAAGGTTAGTGCAATTTTGTTACGTCTGATTTAAGGTATAATCAATCACCTAAAAATGTACATCTATTTTCTATTTCTTTTTAGCATAACGTGTATTCAATGTACTTTTAAGTAGAATTTCATGACAAAGTCACACAGATCCTTGCCTGGTTGGTTGCAACAATGGTGGGTATGGCTCGCAGCAATCTTCGTGCTCACATTTATATCATTCTGGCCCAGTTTCTTTTCAGCAATTGTCAATATCGAGACGCACATTATTATACATGGAATTAGTGCAATTTCTTGGATGTTGCTAACGGTAGTTCAAGCATGGTTGATCAATAGTAGATGGCGCAAACATCATCGCACTATAGGTTATGCATCGCTCGTGCTTGCGGCCATACTGGTACTAAGCGGATTTCAGGTACTCCAAACCATGCTACTTAAGGATACTGGTGTGGAGGGTGGTGTTCCTTTACTCGCTATTAAGTTCTTATATATTGATATTACTGCTCTGTTGTTGTTTTGTGTTTTTCTTTGGTTGGCAATCAAGGCTGCACGGCAGCGTGATTTTTCGCTTCACATGCGATTGATGGCCTGTACTGCAATTATTCCGCTCGAAGCTGCATTGGAACGGACCTATATTTATGGGACTCCCAGTCTCGTCCCCAATTTCGATGTAGCCCTTTATGCTTCTGTTATTACACTCATTGTGCTCATGGCCGTATTGGTTGGAATGGAACGATGGTATAAACAGTCACGCTGGCCATTTGTAGCCTTGTTGGCTTATTTCATACTCATGTTACTAACAACAGACATAATAGCACAAACGGAGTGGTTTAATTCTTTTGCAACTTTTTATGCCAACCTATGACCTAGAGAAATAGCAGCTAAGCACTGGCGATATTGAACTAGAAATTGGAAATAATTGAAATTGATATGGATGAAAGCAGAAATAAAACTTCAAAAATAACGAAAGCACAATAAGGTGTATAATCAATTGCTTTGGTTATCGCCTTCTTGGAAATTTTTTCGGAATTTCTTGTGGTTCGTTTTCTTTTAGTAAGTTAGTTGTTTAAACACGTAACTATTCTTAGTGTGTCAAGAATCAATCTCGGCAATAAAAAGGATTGAATGCTGTAAATAAGATGATGGTAGGCCCATCAGCGTTGTTGTATAGGCGATGGCTCTAAACCACCTAAGGTGCTTTGATTAATAGTCTTGGTACTGAGCGTTTAGGAGAATCTAATCCATAAGATTAGCAGGTATTAATAAAGGAGTTGAACCCTTCGGCGGGCTCAGGATAAACTATAGTGACCCATTGAAGAGGAGTCGAGAAGTAAGAACCTCCGGTCAAAAGCTACAGGGCGGTGCGTAAAAAAGGTTTTGAATACCTTTTTAGGAAAGCCGTGTGAGGAGAGACTTTCAAGCAGGGTTCTGTGAGAGGCTTGGGGTAAAACTCCCCTTGCCTACTCGATTACCAGACCATTGTACTTCATAAAAATGACAATGAATAAATATTTTACCTTTTTCGTTATCCTTTCCATTTGCTCAACTGCAATTGGACAAAGCCCTAGAGCACGAGACCTTGGAATTCCGTTTACAGGTGAAACGGGTGAGCTGAACGCTATTACTGATGTAAAAGGGGTTGAAGTTGGCTACAGCACCATAATTTCTGGCACTGGAGAGAACAAAGTTGGTGAAGGGCCCATCAGAACTGGTGTTACGGCTATTTTTCCTAGAGGAGTAGCAAAAAAGTTTAGTCCCGTATATGCAAACTGGTACAGCTTAAACGGAAATGGAGAAATGACCGGTACAACATGGGTCACAGAATCGGGCTTCTTAGAAACCCCGATAATGATAACCAACACCAACAGCGTTGGAGTCGTAAGAGATGCGATATTAAAGTGGTACGTTGATACAAACTGGTATGGTACTGAGGATTGGTGGTATACATATCCTGTAGTGGCAGAGACCTATGATGGGTTTTTGAATGACATTTATGGCTTTCATGTGAAAGAAGAACATGTGTTAGAAGCAATCGAGAATGCCTCTACTGGTAAAATTGCAGAAGGAAACGTTGGAGGTGGCACAGGAATGATGTGCCTAGGTTTTAAAGGCGGTTCTGGAACATCATCAAGAATTGTGAAATTCGATGATTCTACCTATACGATTGGAGTCATTGTTCAATCTAATTTTGGAGCGAAAAGAAATCTAACAATTGCAGGTGTTCCTGTTGGACAGGAACTAAAAGACACGCTTAATTATGAGTATAACGCACCTCCACAGTCTAGACGAGAAGAGGGTGATGGATCAATAATCGTAATAGTAGCCACAGATGCTCCACTCCTACCACATCAGCTCAAAAGAATTGCCCAAAGAGTTCCATTGGGAATAGGAATAGTTGGTGGACGCGGCAGTAATGGTTCTGGAGACATTTTCATGGCCTTTTCAACAGCCAATGAAGGAGCTTTCAATCGAGATTCTACAACGACAGTTGAAGTATTTCCGAATGACAGAATTTCAGGATTCTTTCAAGCCACGACTGAGGCAGTAGAGGAAGCAATAATCAACGCAATGGTTGCAGCTGAAACTATGGAAGGTATCAACGGGAACAAAGCTTATGCACTTCCTCATGACTTAGTGATCGAAATATTAAGAAAGTATAATCGATTGAATGAATAACAGAGTACAACAAAACGTAATGCGGACTAAGCTGTTAATTTGAAAGGTCTGTGTATATTTGCTAAGTCACTAAATATTATGGATTTAGATTTGAACAAAAAAAGAAAAAGCAAAACAATACGCTTTAGCTTAGTGCTCAGACGGAAACAAAAAGTTTCTTTGCCTCCGCACTACACTTAGCCAGAATATTGGCAACAATATAAGAAACCCAGAACTTACAAATGAAAATATTGATATTAGGAGCAACTGGAAGAACTGGAAAATTAATTCTCGGTCGTTATATGCAATAACTAAAATCAATGTTAAATTAAACAATCTAAAATAATGAGACTTGCAACTTTAATACTTGTGTTTTTGACAATAACAAGTCAAACGATAGCTCAAGAAAAACAGGAACAACAATTGTTGGATGGAACATCTGTGGACTATACATATGAAAATGGGAGTGCGGTTCGGGCTGAATTTCTTAATGGACAATTTAATTACAAATGGATTGCTGGCCCAAATAAGGGGGCAGCAGGTTCGGAAAAATATCTGTCGAGAAGGATAGGGGCAAAAATGTACATGGTTAGTTTTATGGTTGAAGCCAATAAATCGTTTGCCACTATAATCTTCAATTTCAAAAAAAAAATAATAGCCACCTCAGCTTTGATAGCTCCTGGAACTGATCAAGAAATAATTTTATTTGACACAGGAATTATTGAACAACTGAATTTAAAAGAAAATTAGTTCGCATCCGAAAAGGACATGGATAAGAATTGAAAAAAAGCGTATAACACTTGTTATAATTCATTACGCCTAAATTTTCAATCGGAAATTCACTCATAATTAATTGACTTTGGTTCTATGGCAGAAAATTGCTCACGCACTTTTTCGGAAAATCATAACCAAAACCGTTAGCCTTCATTAAGAAAACCAACGAACTAATGATAAAATTCTTTAGAAAAATTAGACAAAAATTACTGAATGAAAACAAATTCAGCAAGTACTTGCTTTATGCTATTGGAGAAATTGTTCTTGTTGTTATTGGAATTTTAATTGCGTTAAGCATAAATAATAAAAATGAGTAAAGGAAAGTAAAACAATTCGAATATAAGATTCTACAAGATATTGAAACATCGCTGGAAGGGAATTTCTTTCAGCTAGACATGTGTTTAAATGGTAACAGGAAGGCCATTTTGTCTGCTAATTTAATACTAAAACATTTAGAAGAAAACTTGCCTTATAACGATTCTTTAGATTTTCATTTCTCAAGATCTTTGTCATGGTGTAGTTCTGTATTTAACAACGCAGGATATGAAAGCCTTAAAATGTATGGTATAAACCTGATAATAAATGATTCTATTAGAAAGAATTTGGGTATTTATGATTCCGGTTGGATGGAAACTTTGGCATAAAGACAAGAAGAATATTTCTTTAACACGGCATCTCCTGTTTTAACTGAATTATTCGAAAAAGTCGCAATGCGTACTCAGATGAAACCTTTTGACTACGAGCAATTAAGAACCTCTAATACGTACATTAGCATACTTAAAACCTCTAAGGAGAATAGGGAGGAACAAAACAGATGGTACGAACAATGGCAGCAGAGATTTGTATTGCTAGACAAAATAATAAAAACAGAATTGAAAAAACAATAACGAAAGGCTAATAATAACGACTATAATATATTGTGGGTAAGTGAATCGCCCGAAATCAGAGATAATAGATATCGGAAAGTTATCGCTAGTTTAACCACAACATACCATAGCCAAAACGTTATCTGCAACTATAAAAAAGAATATTATGCGTCAAAATCAACAATTCATGAAATTAACTACCATTTGCCTTTTTGTATTGCTACACTCTGGTTCACTATGGGCTCAGGAAATATTGGATATTCCCTATTCTGAAGCGCCAGAAAACATCAAATGGACTAAATCTGAAGAAAATCAATCTTCAGAAATATGGTTTACTGGTGCAGTGGAGCCGACGAAAATAAATCTGCTTGTAAATGTATCTGTTCCTCAGCTTATATACTATAAACCCAATGTTGAGAAATCAAATGGGCACGCAGTTATTGTTTGTCCAGGTGGTGGTTTTCATATGCTTAACATTGAAGTTGAAGGCTCACCTGTGGCCGAATGGTTGGCAAAAAATGGTATTGCCGCATTTGTGCTAAAATATCGGTTAATCCCGACCAATGGAAATGCGCCAAAGGAATATGCTGAAAAAAAAGAAAAAGGGACACACCGTGAAAAAGATGGAATTTCTTTGGCTTTAACCGATGGTATCTCAGCAATTAAATACCTTCGAGATAATTCATCTTCTCTAGGCATTGATAAAGATAAAATTGGTATTATTGGATTTTCGGCCGGCGGTACTGTTGCTATGGGAACGGTTTTTCAAGCATCGGACTCTTTAAGGCCGAATTTCGCAGCACCGATTTACGCCTATCTCGATCCTTTCTTTGATATGGATGTACCTGAAGATGCCCCTCCTTTATTTGTATGCGTTGCCAGTGATGATGATCTTAAAAGGGTAGAGGATAATATTGATATTTATAGTCGTTGGCTTAGAAAGGGAATATCATCCGAGCTCCATATTTATTCAACAGGTGGGCATGCATTTGGTTTTAAGAAAGATGGATCCCGTATAGACAGCTGGATTGATAGATTCGGTGATTGGTTGACTACTATAGGGTGGATGTAATTTTTTGTTGATGGAAATTATAAAAATGACCTATTTATTTTTTCTAATACATAGGTAGATAATGCAGATAGTCGAGTAGACGGCCGTGAACATTAAAGCCCACGGTGCGCCTCTCAAATAAGCGTAGCGATTCACGAATACCTTAAAAAACAGGAATAACATAAGTACACCACGGTACGTACGGTTCTCGTATACGACGGTTCATTACATCAGAACTTTACTCTTAGGTAGTACGCTAGCCTACTTTGATAAGCGCGTTGTCTTAGGCGTTTTTCAGTTATTGTAGTCGGTACAATTGGGTCTGGAGTTATACCAAACTAACGCGTTTACTGAAATTATTAAGTTAATTAATAAAGACTCTTCTGATTATTTTAGTACTAGTGAAGTTCTACATCGCAACATCATAAACGTCGGCTACAACATTCAAGCGGGGTGTGATGCCAAACACAAACTCTTTATCAATAACGATACAGGTACCCTCAA
>JASFYU010000167.1:0-9445 GCA_045046905.1 Flavobacteriaceae bacterium
GGTGCTTTTTGTAAAAAGAATACTAGGAAAAAATACAGAAAATGCCATTAATGGGCTGGCTCAATTTGTTCAGGAGAGATCTTCTTTTGAATCCTGACGCGCGATTTTGGTTGTTTTTATGAATTCTAAAAGTACTCAGGTCTTGGACTGAACTCAGGTTTATGAGTGCTATAAAACAATAAAAGCGGTAAAAAAGCCGCTTTTATGATACAATATTTTTGGATAACTATTCTTTTTCTTCTACAGCGGCAGGAGGGTTTTTCCTTAGCTCCAATGCCTGTTTGCTCAAACTTGCCAAATTAAAATTGGGGTCAATGACAAGGGCCTCGTCAATCAAAGTAATCGCCGCATCAATATTTTTACCGTCAATACTATATACCGTCAAGGCTTTGAGGTGAAGAAAAGCAGCTTTCAAAACCACTTCATAGGGTTGCTGCCGTTCATAAAAGGCATATTTCATATCATCTTTGGCATTAGCGATACCGTACTTGATATGTATCTGAGCTCCGACCTTGTCACCGGTCTGAATTTTTAGATCAGCCAATTCGTAGGCCAAATAGGCATTTGGAGTTCTACTGTTCAAGATTTCAAATTGCTCGAGAGCACGTTTAGGTTGATTCAAGGCCTTTAATGAAATCGCCTTTACTTGAACGCCCAAATCTGAATCTAAACTGTCTTTTTCGATGCCAACGGTGTTCAGCGCCTGTATGTGTTGGTTGTCATTGGCATAGATAAATGCCAAAGTATCTTTGCGTTCCTGAGAGTCGTCGAGTACGTTTAAATGAGTTATTGCATTGATTACTCCATTTATGTCGCCCTGTGACTGCATCTGCTTATAAAAGGCCTCATAATGTTTTTGTAACTCGGTCTTGGTTTGTGCGGCTCCGACAAACCCTATTGCAAGGACGAATACAAGTACAAATTTTTTCATTTTTGTCAGTTTTTGGTGCGCTAAACTATACAATTTATTGTTGAACTCCTCTTGTGGGCCGAGTTTTTTAGCTAAAAATCATGTTTTGTTGTAAATATCGGCTATTAAGAGGGGTTTGTTTTTGCCAATGTGCGGCCTAGCTGGAGGAAGATATCTGCTTTAAGGTGTTTGCCCAAGTATATGCTTAATGAGAGAAGCTGTGCGAAAAGTTAAAGCAAACCATCATTAGGAGCTGTCGCCCTGAGCGAAGTTGAAGAGAGGTGAGGCAATCTGTTCCTTATTTTATAACCTACAGTTTGGAGCCTGCTGAAGATAGGCTTTAAGATATCGCAAAGACACCAAACCTAAGAGCTCTAAAACAGCCTCTAAGTATTGAATTAGCCTTGTCTAAATCACGGTCAGCGTTTTCCCTTTTTGAGTGAATGACCTTAAAAGCTGGGCATAAAATCCTATACTCTTATTATCTTTTTCGATACAGGATTTTAAAAAATTCTTCAGGTTTTTAAAGAGTAGATTTGTGTATAGCGTGGGTATGTAGGTATTTACCTTTTGCGGGTCGTAATCAGAGTCATCCATTATAATATCCATTTTCACCCGTTTTCTATGGTAATCGATAGAAACTGTTGCCGCATTGTAGTACTTTTTAAGAATTGCAATATGCAAGGTATTAAATGTTTTAATCGATTTTTGGTTGGTACAACTTTCTGAAATCAAATGCTCAATCTCTCTTGTGATTTTCCTCTTTAATATTGAATTTTCCATGATAATCGATTGTTATGTTTACTTAAAGTTATGCATTTCATCGATAAGTCCTTTAAAATCAATCATATAATTAAGCTAAAATGACTGTATTTGTTGTGAAAATACTTTTTTTCGTGGTGTGCTAAGAGCGAATGGAGGTTGTAAATCGATAGTTTTTAACAGAGATAAGCGTATAAGAATCGATTTTTTTGTTTTTTCCGGTGCTTTTCTTCAGATAAGAAGGGGGTAGTAAATTTCTTTTTTTTGCTTCTAGGGTATAGTAATCTTCTTTTTTTGGATGCTCAGGAGATACCCCGTTGAAAGTTTCTTGCCACCAATCATTTTGAAGTATCGCTCGTATAATACCGATGCAGTCATCTAAGTGAATAAGATTAACAACTGTATTCCCATTAGAAAGTTGTTTTTTACCTGACAGGCTTGTTGCAGGGTGTCTATTCGGCCCTATAAGTCCGCCAAACCTGATGACAGTGGTCTGAACACCAGTTTGGTTGCGGAAAATATTTTCCGATTGCAATAATTGCCTGCTGGCGTTGGTTGTGGGTTGTGGTACAGTGTTCTCGCTAATATCACCTTGAACATCACCATAGACTGAGGTACTGCTCACAAAAAGCACTTTTTTGATTTTGAATGTTTTTATAGCATCTGCCAGACACTGCATTTTATGAGTAGAATTCTCTTTATGCAAGCCTTTTGATTTGGGCGGAATAGTAATGATCAGTGTATCAATATTCTTAAGAAATCCTTTAAGATTACCCTTTATTTGATTGTCGGAAAGCACTATGGTAAAAGGGTGAATACCTTCTTTGCTGAGTTTGGCCTGTTTCTCTTCGGAGCTTGTACTGCCATGTACCTTATATCCATCTTTGACAAAAGATATCGCTAGTGGCTGTCCTAACCATCCACATCCTAGAATACCTATGGTTTTACTCAAAGCGTATAGTTTTCATAAGTATAATGGCGTCATTGAGTACAAAGGGCATAGGAATATTATCTTCAGGCCTTGGTGGGATCGTGAATAAAGGGCTGTCTAATAAATCATTTGAAGCCTCATACAGGGTGAGTTCTAAAACAGCATCTTTTGGAATAGTAAGCTGCAACTCAGTATAATCATTGGCGCTGATATAGTGGGTTACCAATTTTCCGATATTTCTATTTTGTAAATAATATTCGGATAAAGACACCCCATTGATGACAGCTTTTGAGATGCTAATATCATTTGTAAAAATTTCTAGCCGATGTATCTTGCGTTGCGGTTTAATACAAATCTCCAACACTCTATCCTTGCCTATGATTGTATCTCTTGAAGTTTCGATTAGGGGTGGGCTAATTTCTTTTAATGGGGCCTTGGCCACGGCCGTAAAGCCAGAACTATATTTGCTACTGATGGTTTTATGGGTCAATTTTTCGGGTATTTTTTTATCCTTCCCTATATATTGGGCTGTCCAATCTGATATTTGATTTTCATAGGTAGCCCATTTTGCCGTGTCGGTATCGGCATCGAGCACATATAAAAGGCTGGTAGGTTTGGCGTTTTCTTTTGTAAAACCTGAATTGAAATGAGCCGAAATTGTATAGCCAAAAAACACTAGCAAGCTCAAGATTGCCAATCCTTTTTTTCTTTTGTAAAATCCGAAAATGGGTAAGAGCAAGAAAAAGGTTAAGGTGGTCAAAAGGGTAGTGGCGACCATCATTTTTAGCCCCAATGCTACGGGAAGCATTTTAATAAAGGGCGGGTGGATCCAAAGGGCGGGCAATGCGAACAAAAACAAGAGGTAGAGACTTGGTCTTTTTTGATTGATTACGACCATAAATGAAACCAATAATGCGTATACGGGGATTATAAAAAAGCTTCCGCCTTGTAAATAGGCCGATAGCGCCCAGCAGATAAACAACCATAAAATACTCGGTGCGACCAAGAGATTAGCTGTGGTGATTTTTTTAAAGCTGTGATAGGTCCAAAAGCAAACTCCAACAGAAAACAACACAAAAGCAGAAATATATAAGTATCCATTATAGGTAAAGCCGTGTAAAATGTCTTCATATTGAGGGTATATCTCCTTCAGGGCTGTCCAGCCGTAAAAGCCGACAAACCCATTGATTGTCAAAGCTATTAACAGGGGTAAAAACCCTTTTGTGATTTCTCGAATAGTGAGTGATTTTTTTCGAAACCCATGAACAAGTAATAGTAGAAATAAGAGGATTGCCGACCCAAAAATGAGCCAGATCCATTCGAAGGGGTAGGAAACCAATTTGAAGAAGGGCACTTTAAAATAGACATAGTCGTCGAGGCTTTTCAGATCGCTTAAATCAGCACTGCTAAAATGATGTAAAAGAGGCATGAGATAGCTGCCCTGATGAGCTAAGGTATTTTTGTCTAAGCGGTCATAATTGTCTCTAACTGTGTGGTAATCAAAATGGTCGTCGATAAAAGCAAAATACAGCCCTTCAATATCTCCATCTTCACGAAAAACGGTAAGGTCTGTATCATTGGGCAACATTTTTGAAATACTATAGGCCAAGGAATTGGTTACGGGATACTCGGGATCTGCCCTGGTGAACTCTTCAATAAGCCTTCGATTGCCCCTATTGGTTTCAAGGAGCATATAACTTGGTCCTCCGCTTCCGCGTGCCTCAAAATTTAAGGCCAGACCCACATCTTGTGCCCAAGGGTGTTTGTTTACAAAAAGGTCGGCCCCATTAAGACCCAACTCTTCGGCGTCGGAGATTAGTAGTATGATGTCATTTTTAGGGCTTTTGTTTTCGGATAAAAACGCACGTACCCCTTCTAAAATAGTAGCCACTCCACTGGCGGCATCACTGGCGCCCAATGCCGAATGCGGGCTGCTATCATAATGTGAGAGTAAGAGCAATGCTTTTCCGTTTTCAGAGCCTTTTATACGCGCCACAATATTGACGGCCCGGCTAAAATTACCCCAATCCCCGGCCGTGTACCCTTTTTGTAATGAAGCCTCTAGGCCCATTTTTTGAAATTCTGAGACAATATACTCCCTTGCCTTGCTATGTGCGGGAAAACCAACGCCATGGGGGGCTTTGGATAGTTGTGCTACATGTTCGAGAGCCCTATCGGTAGAGAAAGCGGTATCAGCTAGTTCAAGGTCACTTTTATAGGTTGGCATTGACGATTTAAAACCCCAGTAAATGGCCAAAAGAATGAAAAGAAGAGTAGTGGTAGAAGCGAATTTTTTCATAGGTTTAAGGCTATTAATTTTGTAGAGAATAGCCGCTCTCAAAAGGTATGATGCGGCATTAAAATATCAGTTATCATTCAGAGGTAACGCAACAATTTCTGTAAAATAATACGCTCCCTTAAAAGTATTCATTTCTATTGTGATATTGCTTTTCATCTTATAAATTTAGATAATTCGATGTAAATCACTATATTTAAGATAAACCCTACCTGAACGTTAGGTAATCTAAAACTTAAAAAATATGGGAATCAAGAGTTTTCAAGGAATTCGGAAGTCAGTGAAGAAAGAGTTTGATGCCCCTATTTTGGTGTCAGATTATATGACTAAAAAATTGGTAACTTTTGCTCCGGAACAGTCTATTTTAGAGGTAATGGAATCATTTGCGAAAAATCATATTTCGGGCGGCCCAGTTATGGATGATAATGGGTTTTTAGTGGGCATTATTTCAGAAGCCGATTGTATGAAACAGATTTCGGAAAGCCGTTATTTTAACCAACCAATATTAGATAAGAACGTTGAAAAATATATGACTAAAAATGTGGAGACTGTTCCACATGATATCAGTATTTTTGACGCCGCAAGTGTATTTGACAAGGGAAATAGGAGAAGGTTGCCTGTTATGAAAGATGGTCTGTTGATCGGACAAATAAGTCGAAAAGATATTGTAATCGCGGCCCTTAAACTTAGTGGGCAGAACTGGAAATAAGCCCCTAAGGGGTGGTTATAGAACTGAGAAAACTTCAAACTCGACTACCCTAGCGACCGGCTGTGGAGTGGGTATGAAGTCGAAGGTCAGTGAAGTAATCTGTTTTGGTGCCTAAAATTTAAAGATTGCTTCGTGTCTCACAAAGCCGTATAACTAAACTTTTTTCATCTGCATCTTTTTCTAAGTGCGGTGTTAGAAATTTTCATGACTCTTATTCCCTTTTTACAATCATATAATAATCATTGTCCAAAGGCAAATACCCCAAATCATAAACAAAATAATAGGTGCTTCCTTTTTTGGTGGTGTACAGATTGGTTATAAAGTCAAAATCAAAGCCTTTATCGAGTAACCTAGTACGTGTGGTTCTGGTCTTGCCATCATTCAAGGGAAAGCTATCGAGTACCCGATAATTTTTTCGAAGGCGATTATTAATATTTCGGATAAGGTTTTTACTGTCTTTGTTTACCTTGTTGTTATAGGCATTTCGGCAGTAGTCCGAACAGAATTTTTTATCTATTCGGCCCATAATTTCTGCGCCACATTCCAAACACTTTTTCTTCAAACTAGTGTCGTTCATAATTGAATTTCATTTCTTCTGTGCTTCCATCATCTTGTCTGATAAGCCTATAGCCTGAGCTCTTTGATTTTTCAAAATTTTATCAGCGAACTCAGGTTATATGACATCAAGGTACAAATTATCCGATTACAAACGAATACAAATTAGGAGAAACAAAATCGAGAAAATCATTCGATGACAATATCATATTTCATCAAGAGCCCCAAGGCTCCCTCTTTGGAGAACTTGGCTTTTTTAAGTCGGTTCTGTTCAGGATCCAAGCTAAAATTATATGCAGATCTAAAATCGGCCTTTTCTAGCTTGCTACGTTCAAATAAGGCTCTGTTTAAATCAGAACCATCAAAAGATGCCGAGGAGAGATCGGTTTCGGTAAAATCTACATCGATCAATTTGCAATTGTTGAAGACTTGGCTTTTTAATGACAAACCAAAAAAAGAAGAGAAGTTCAAAGTACAATTATCAAAACCAAAGTGCATGAGAAAATCATTACAATTTTCAAATTTCAAACCCATCATTTTGCAATTCTCAAAATCTACCTCATTAAATGTGGTATGCCTGAGATTGGTATTGCTAAGGTTACAGTCGATAAACGTACACTCCATAAAATTCTGATTGTCTAGATAGCCGTTAGAAAAATCACAGCTTTCGAAGATGCAGTTTTCGTATTCGCCTTTTTGAAGACGATTCTGGGTATAATTTTCTCCTTTAAAGGTTTGATCAGCTACAAAGGGTTTGTTCATTTGAAAGATTTTTGCGGTTTCGGGTTGTTTATTTTTTTAGTTTTTGCGAAATTATGGACTAGTGCAAGGCGTGCCAATGTTGTTTGCTGATTTTCTTTCTAGTTTATTCCCGCCACTGGGTTTAACCTGCCTATGCCGCAGGCATCGAAATGTTAAAATTTGTTCCTTTAATGGCTCGTATGCTTGCCTGACGGCAAAGGCAGGCTTCCATCGAGGTAGTTTACTCAATCGTATATTTTTTTAGTTGATAAACAGAAAAAAGTCCGATAGAAAATTCTGCTAATATTCCAAAAATATAGCCTTCTGTCGGTAATCCATCTATTACCATGCTTAATAACCTGCCTGTGGCAAGAGTCAGCATAAACAATATATTTAGTTGGGTTGCTCTTTCCCAATATTTGGTTTTCCAAATTCCTAAAATCCATACGAGTGAAATCCCCAGATACAGTAACATAATTGCTTTCAACAAATTTGAAAGGTCAATGGTGTTAACTTGAATATCTAATTGTTCTGATAAAATTGATGGTGAGCCATAAATTATTGCCGTTGGCACTACAATGGTTAAAGAAACGAGAAGATGTACGTTCTTAAAAATCCAATTTCTTTTTCGCATAGTATCTGTCATAATATATGCGAAGGGCTATTTTTCGTAGGTTTTATGGTTTGATTTCACGCCATAAAACTTGTTAAAAATTAAGCAGGCAGTAAGGTCTCCCGTTACATTGACTGAAGTTCTAAACATGCCTAGTATGCGGTCTATGCCAATAATAACAATAAGGCCATCAATAGGAATTCCTGCACTTTGTAATACGGATGCAAGAATAATAACCCCACCTCCTGGAATAGCGGGTGTACCTATAGAAGCGGCCACGACAGTGAATGTGATTAACAGTAGGCTTGCTATCGATAATTCAATGCCATATGCCTGAGCCATAAATAAAGTGGTCACACATTGAAATAATGCAGTGCCATCCATATTAATTGTGGCGCCAACTGGAATTACAAAATCACTGATATTAGAGGATACTCCTAATTTTTCATCGGCTGTTTTCATTGATAATGGCATAACGGCTGCAGAACTGGCGGTAGAAAAGGCCAATAGTTGTGGTTCTCTAATCGCCCGCAAGAATGCGAACGGACTTTTCTTGGTAAATACTATGATTAGCACCAAATAGAAGACCATTAATAGGATTAGACCTAGAATAACTACTGCCATGTAGTAGGCCAAGCCTAGAAATATTTCAACACCTGTTCTTGATAGCAAAGCTGCTAGTAAGCCAAATACGGCATAAGGTACCAGCATCATAGCCCAAGATACTACGATCATACAAATTTTCTGAACGGCTTCTGAAAAACGAATGATAGGCCTTGCAGTCTCCTCTTGAAGTTGGGTAATTGCGACACCGATTAGAATGGTGAAAATTACAACACCCAACATCTCTCCTGTCAAGATCGACTCAAGCGGATTATTAGGGATTAGGTTTGATATAGCATTTGGAATGTTCTCGATAAGCTTAGTTTGCTCAATAGGCGCGTTTATACTTTCACTACTATTTGGAAACCCACCAAGTGAGAAAATATACTGGCCTGGTTTTAAAACAAGTGTGACAACTAGGCCTATCAGGATGGCAATAGCCGTGGTAAAAACGAAATATAGCAATAACCGAAGACCAAAAGATTTAAGGTTCTCAGATGTATTACTCACTATTCCTGTAAGGATCGATGTAAAGATTAAGGGAATCATAATCATTTGAACCAACCTCATAAAAATTTGCCCGGGCAGGTCAAGCCAATTAGCCAAGCGTAAACTAATTTCCTCCGAAAGCAGACCCGTAGATGGGTTAAGTAAACCCCCCGCTACTGCTCCTAAAACCAGGCCAATAATTACCTTAAGCCACAGGCGGCCTTTGATAAGGCGGTCTAAGTGAACTGATAAACTATTAAGAGATCTAAATTCTATCATGCTGTTCCTAATATTTGTCAACAGGAGTCTGCAAAGTACGTAAAGCAACAAAAATTAAAGGAGCGTTCACCAACGATATGGCATTTTCAAAACTCGTTTATGCGTTTGCTATTTTATATATATTTCATCTTTCACGTAACTCGCATTTAGCCAAAAACAATGTTTGGTGTATTCTGTTGCGTTTGTCAATATGTCTTTTACTGGTAAATTATAACAATCTTCTTTATCTCTTGCGTGAGGTCTTATGTGACTAATTCTATTTTCTGTTTTTTTAGGAAAAAACGTTTTTCGTATTCCTTTGTCAGTAACTTCTTTTACTATTTTTCCTTTGTTTATTGTTTCAACAGTATTATCCCAAACTTGTTTTGCTTCAATAATGTCAGAGTATGGCATATTCCAAAATTTCACTTTTTTTAATGTTAGAATTTCACTTTCAAATTGATAAAAAACGAAAAAGAACTTTTGTTCTAAAATATGTTTAAACTCGCTTTCTTCCCAATCTAATTTTATAATTTCTTCATATTTGAAATTTGGAAACGAAATATCTTCTTTTGGTA
>JASFYU010000168.1:0-5784 GCA_045046905.1 Flavobacteriaceae bacterium
CTTTCCCCTTCTTTTTCTTTCGCTTTAATACTTCCATATTCCTAATTCTCTAACAATTTTTTAATTATGAAATTCCTTGACGAACAAAAAGCAATCGTTATACCTCGTTCGGAACAATATAGGGTGCTCGATATTCTCGTGTCAACATAGCATCAGCCTCTGAATCGTTTACAAATTTCATAGTGTCAGGATCAAAATCCAAGGTCCTGCCTAATCTGTACGATATGTTTCCTAAGTGAATTAATGCACAGGAATAGAAACCTTCTTGAATATCCGCCTTGGCCAAAGATTGGTCGTTCGCACGGATCGCTTGGCAAAAGTTCGCATAGTGGTCTCCGAGTCCTTCGCCGCTACCGCTCAAGGTGCGGTCTTTGCCCATAAAGGTTTGCCATTGGCTCACGTTTTTCACCATATACCCTTTTGATCCGTAAAACAGATTTCCAATATTGTTGGTATCACTGGTCATATAACTATTGTTCGTTTCCGCGGCATTTTCGATCATTCCCTCTCGATTTGAAATCCAATGCCGTGTCTCGAACTGCAGAATCTTTTTCTTGTCATTGCCTCCATTCGGGTTATCGAATTCAAAGTTGGCCATTAAAGTATTCGGGGTTTCCTGATCGTCATCGAACATGAAATGGCCCCCAATGGCACTTATCTTTCGCGGTAGTTTTACCCCAAGGCCCCAGCGGGCAATATCTACTTCGTGTACGCCCTGATTCCCCATATCGCCATTACCATAGTCCCAGTTCCAATGCCAATTGTAATCGAACCGGTTTTTGTTGAAAGGTCTTTTGGGTGCCGGCCCCAACCACATATCATAATCTACTCCTGCCGGCACGGGACTGTTCGGTTCTTTACCTATGGTATCTCGCCATTTGTAGCACATACCCTTTGCCATATACACTTCGCCCAGTTTACCGGAGTGTAGATAATCTGCCATGGTTATCGCACAGGGATTGCTACGTTGTTCCGCGCCGTCTTGTACGATAACGTCATACTTTTTGGCGGCCTCTACCAGTTTCATTCCTTCGAAAATATTGTGGCAACAAGGCTTTTCAACGCTCACATGCTTCCCGGCCTGAATCGCCCAAATAGCTGCCAAGGAATGCCAATGGTTCGGTGTGACAATGGATACGGCATCGATGTCCTTATCCTCATATAGCTTTCGCATGTCTTTATAGGTCTTGGGTTTGTCATGACCGTTATCCGTAAAAAGTTTTTTTGTGATAACGGGAAAATGGTTTTCGTTGATGTCACAAATAGCGGTCACTTTTACATTATCCAAGTTTTGATAGCCTTTGATATGGCTTTGACCCATACCCCGTATGCCGATTACCGCAACGTTGATACGATCGTTGGCTCCTTTCCATTTATGGCTGTTGCCCCATAACATGGGACTCGCGGAAGTAGCCAAAGCCACTGTCGCCGTAATTTTTGCAAACTTTCTTCTTTTCATTAGGGTGACTTTTAAATTAAATTTTTGTGTTTTTATAAAGAGAAATCTAAAGTTCCCTGATTTTAATGTTTCTAAAATGAACATTGCCCCCATGATCCTGAAGCAATAAATATCCGGATTCCTGTCTTCCGAAACTTTCATTATCCTTGAACTTGCTTGCGGCAACGCGTTTTTTGAAATCTTCGCTGAACCGGTCGAATTCAACTACTTTTATTCCGTTCAGCCAATGTTCCGTTTTTCCGTCTTTGCTTACGATTTTACTGGTGTTCCATTCCCCTAGGGGGGCTACTTTGCGTTCTTTGCTGGGTGCATACAATTCATAGGCTGCCCCAACGGTATGAAAATCTCCAGGTTTCATTTTACCTTCCAACATCCATACATGGTTTTCATCGTCCAAAATTTGATATTCGATTCCTAGGCCATACTTTACATTGTCGTCACTTGCATTGTTTACAAAATACTTTACACCGCTATTACCGCCTTTGGTCAACATTTTCCATTCCCATTCAAACTCAAAATCCGAATACTTTTTAAGGGTTACAATATCGCCACCATTTTCGGATTCGGCCCCACCTGATTCTTCGGTTATCAATTCGTTATCGGCAATTTTCCATCCATATTCAGGTGGCCCATCGCTAGTGATGCTTCTCCATCCATCGAAATCTGTGCCGTTGAAAAGCATTTTCCATTCCGGTTCCGAGGCTTGCTCGATTTCCGCTACGGCTTCGGTTTTTTCATTTTCCTTTGGAGTATTCTTACACCCAATAATCAAGGTTGCTGAAGCTATAAGGGTTAATAAGATCTTTTTTTGTTTACTCATCTTTATTTGCTTTTTATTTTAGGGTTCAATTCTTTAAAATTCCAAAGTCTTTATTTTAGGGATACCCAGTCTTAAAATAATCCATGCCAGTACGTACATGAATCCGGCGATCAGGAATATCAGAAAGTACGATTGGGTCGCTTCCAAAACAAAACCGACCCCGGTCGCAACGAACATACTGCCCAAAACCGCTGAAAAGGTGGAAACCCCCACTACGGAAGCGACCGCATTTTTCGGAACGATATCAGAAATAAGTGTATATACATTGGCCATCCAACCACAATGCGATGCTGTAGCGAGACTGATCAAGGCTACACATGTCCATAAACTATCGGTCTGCGAGGCAAAAATGATGGGTACGACCCCGAATGCGCAAATCAGTAGCGTCAGTTTTCGTGCTTTGTCCAAAGGCATTCCATTTTTTATCAAATGTGAAGACAGCCACCCTCCTGCAATGCTTCCCACATCGGCCGATAGGTATATGGCCACAAGTGGCAAACCTACATCGGTCATAGTTATACCATGGTTATTGTTGAGGAATTTCGGTAACCAATAAAGTAGGAACCACCATACTGGATCTGTCAAAAACCGGGCAAGACAAATAATTAAAACTTCCTTTCGGAAAATGACCTGGCCCCAACCTAATTTTTGAGTCGTTTCTTGTTGATCCGACTCAATGTAAGCCAGTTCACTTCGGCTTATCTTAGAGTGTTCCTTCGGTTTTTTATATGTAAGTAGCCAAAAAATCAACCATATAAAACCTATACCTCCGGTTAATATAAATGCCATTTGCCAACCATAGGCAATGGCAATCCAAGGCACCAACAATGGGGAAATAATGGCCCCAATATTCGAACCTGCATTAAAAATACCGATAGCCAATGCCCTCTCTTTTTTAGGAAACCACTCCGCCACTATCTTAATGGATGCCGGAAAATTGGCCGATTCGCCCAAACCTAGCATAAATCGAGCAATACCAAAACTAAAGGCACTTCGGGCAAAGGCGTGTGCCATTCCGGCAATGCTCCACACGGTAATTGCAATCGAAAAAATGAGTCTTGACCCAAACCTATCGAGCAAACGACCTGTAACGATGACCCCAATGCCATAGGCTGCCTGAAAAGCGGTTACGATATACCCATAGTCGATTTCCGACCAGCCGTAATCGGCTTGTAGTTGGGGTGCCAAGATACTTAGCACATGCCTATCTAAGTAATTGATCGTAGTCGCAAAGAAGAGCAGGGCGCATATTCTCCATCGATATTTGGTCATTCGTTGCTCGTTCATACCATTTTCGTTAGTTACACCGATAGGTGTTTAGTGCAACAAACATATAAAAACCATAAGTCAAAAAAAATAGACAGTTTGTCTAATTAAATACCCTAAATGTCTATTTTTGAAAATGGATAATTTTTTTCGCTATTTATCAGAAGAATCACAAGCCGAGGATTGGGGAGTGCATGTGCCTACTTGTGGGTATCAACATATCTACCCTGGAGATACATATCCTTTGGAAGGACATCCAGAGACACATGATTTTGATGAAGAAACGGGTAGAATTTTACTGGGATGTTATCTTATATATATTCCTACAGGCAAAGGTGTACTTGAAACCAAATTAAAACGATGTCAAGTAAGTCCTGGTGATTTGATGGTGTTGGCACCTGGAGAATGGCATAATTACAGACCTTCTGAAGCAACTGGATGGGAAGAATATTGGATTGGAATTAGAGGAGAGTTTTTGTCGAATAAAATGTTGCGAGATTTGCTTCCAGACAAAACATCTTATGTCAAGCACATGGGCTATCAAGAGGAGTTAATTTTTTTATTCAACCAATCCTTAAACCTTGTTAAACAAAACAGTTCGGGATTTAAGAAAATTCTCGCGGGTATTGTTGTGCAATTAGTGGCCTATGTGGCTTCCTATGAAACAAAAAAAGTGGAGACTAGAGAAGAGGGGCTTTCGCTTAAAACCATTGACTATATTAGACAAAACCTAACACAGGAAATAGATTTTAAAAAACTGGCAAACGAACATCATTTAAGTTACAATCGGTTCAGAACTATTTTTAAAAATGAAATAGGTCTTTCCTTACAACAGTATTTAATTCATGAGCGTTTGGAAAACGCAAAGCGACTTATTATAAATACCAATCTATCTCTCAAAGAAATTGCGGTAAAAACAGGATTCAATTCTTTGTTTTATTTTTCAAAAGTATTTAAAAGTAAAATGGGCTATTCACCTGGACAAAGTAGAAGGGCGTAAATTTTTGTGTCTGTAGCATTGAATTTAGCTACAACAGTTCGAAAAGCGTCCGAGCGAACCAGACAGTTTCAAAAATATCCATTTCAGCCCAGCGCCAGTGACCATTCTGCATGTAAGGCGTATCCTTTCCGCCAATGTCGTTTAGTTAAGGATTATCTTTAACCCGTTGTGCATTATGATTTAGATTGAAATAAGTTGTGCAAACTACTAAATAGCAGTAAATTGAAGTAACGACAAATCAATTACACATGCACAACTTTATAGCAAATTAAGAGATAATATTGAAAGTGCTCAAACAAATATCGAAAGAGACTTTGTTGCCATACCAAAGACGTAAGCCCATGCTGTCGGACATCGAAGTTATTTCAATTAACCTTACGGCAGAATATCTTGGAATAGATAGTGAGTGCGACCTTTTTAGGAAATTGCCACCTAAGTTATCCACTAACATTGAGCGTAGTGTTTATAATCGTAGGCGCCGCAGGCTCTTTCCCTATCTTGAACAAGTTAAGGATAAAGCTATCAAATTTTCTCAATAAAAATGAAGATCACTTCATCATAGACAGTATGCCTCTCGAGATATGTAAACTATCAAGGAGCGCTCGTAGCAAGATATGTCGTGATGCTGTATATAGCGCTCCTAACAAGGGGTATTGTGCCTCGCAAGCAACACATTGTTTTGGTTATAAGTTGCACGTTATCTGTTCGGTATCGGGTGTTTTCCAAAGTATGGACATAAGTCCGGCATCCGTACACGACATACACTATCTTAAAGATATAAAAGCCCAACTCAAGGATTGTACCTTGATTGGAGACAAAGGATACTTATCCGCAGAATATCAATTAAACTTGTTCGAGACCTGTAAAATCAAACTCGACACGACGATGCGAAACAACCAAAAAAACTACAAGAAACAAGCTTATATCTATAGAAAGTCAAGAAAGAGAATAGAAACACTATTCTCCCAGTTATGCGACCAGTTCATGATAAGAAGAAATTACACCAAGTCCTTCGAGGGATTCAAAACAAGGGTTCTGTCCAAAATATCGGCCTTAACAATAGTACAATACATTAATAAAACGATATTCAACAGGAATATCAACAATATAAAAGTTAGCATTATTTAAAATGCACAACGGGTTATAATATGTATTTTTATAGCTATGGAACATCTGAAACATTTACAGGGAAGTCTGATATTCAGCGGGCTAGGAATCGTATTATTGAGCCTATTCATC
>JASFYU010000169.1:0-7354 GCA_045046905.1 Flavobacteriaceae bacterium
TTTCATAATCATGGGTATTAATATCATACCAATTTTAGTGATTTTTTAAATTAAAAAAAGACTGTCTTTTAGCACATATCAACTTTATTATATCATCAAAATTGTTTTTAGCTAATTTTAAAGATAAATTAGTGTTTTTTCAGGGCTCAAAGATGTGTGTTTTATCTAATCTCAAAACCTATTATAATTTGAAATCCGCTTTACAGAAATCACCGATTCCAAGAACACATGCCTTTGTGGCAAAGGTCTTGAAACAGCCTTTTTTTGACCCTAGCTGGCATTTTCATTCGGAATATCAGCTTTTCATGGTCACCAAGGGTCGTGGCACACAATTTATCGGGGATAATATAAAACCATACAAGGAGGGCGACATAACCTTTACCGGACCTAATTTACCACATCTCTGGCGCAGTGATAATGAAGGTTCCTCTACCGATATTCATAATTCTTCGGAGGGTATTGTTGTTTATTTTCATGAGAGTTTTATTGGCCAAAACCTATTGGAAAAAGAAGAGGGCATAAAACTACGACAGCTTTTGAAGAAGAGTTTAAGCGGAGTATCAATATTTGGACCTACCGCTGAAAAGGTTAAAAAAATGCTTTACCATCTTTTGACATTGGAAGGTTTTGATAGTGTTCTAGAACTTCTAAAGATTTTAAACTGCCTTTGCCAGACGAACGAAATAGATCTTTTGACCAGTCCTGGCTATATCAATTCGCTTAAAGAAGGAGATACTGAACGTATGAATAAGGTATATGCGCATGTAATGAAACATTTCAAGCGTAAAATAAACATTTCAGAACTTGCCGAACTAACCAATATGACCACTACTTCTTTTAGCCGCTATTTTCGAATACACGCCAATAAAACATTTTCTGAATTCGTGAGTGAAATACGAATAGGCCATGCCTGCAAACTATTGATCGAACAGAAAATGAATGCATCTCAGGCTTGTTACGCCAGTGGTTTTCTCACCCTGTCGAATTTCAATAGACAGTTTAAGGCTATTACCAAAAGAACACCCTTGACCTACAAGAAGGCCTATGGAATGTACTAATTATTCGCTTTTTACCCCCTCAGTAAGGGTTTAATACCAATTAAATTAGAACCGGCCTCGTTTAAATAGCTATCGGAATAATAGCTATATTTTTATAAGCATTGCTCCTACCCCTAGGCCAAGCTTGTTAATTCTTTAGATATAAATGGCATATAACCAAGACCGCATATAATAAGAATAATAGTAAAAATGTTGATTAGATCATAGCGCTGACTCTACACACCCTTCATGCCGAAATAGGTTGCCATCCAAACGAGCAGTGAGGAAAAGAAAATACCTATTACATTGGCAATAAAGGCACTTTTTCGCTCCATTCTAAATAAATATGTGGCGATACTGCCTGCATAAACTCCTGTACCCGGCAATGGAATCATGACAAAGAACATAAGACCCCAAAAGCCATAGGCCCTAATTTTATCAGCTGAACCTACTTTTGCTTTTCTGGCAATAAAAATAGCCGATTTTTTATAGAAATTCCAACCTAAAAAATAGTGGTTCACTTTTTCCAAAAAAAATAGCATTAAAGGAAACACAAGTATGTTAGACAGAAAACAAACTAAAAACACCAAATAAATATTCAGCCCTTTGAGCATTCCGTATGGGATTCCTACTTTAGCCTCTCCAAAAGGAGAAATACTCCATAGCATGCTTATAATAAAATCCAACAGCATTTTTTTTGCTGCAAAAATACCACTACATATTGTTATGAGTATTAATCATATCATAAAA
Source organism: Flavobacteriaceae bacterium (assembly GCA_045046905.1). Lineage (GTDB taxonomy): Bacteria > Bacteroidota > Bacteroidia > Flavobacteriales > Flavobacteriaceae > JASFYU01. The sequence goes on from JASFYU010000169.1 coordinate 1,788, forward strand.
ATTTTGTTTTTGCAGTATCGGAAAAATCACTTATTTACCTGAGGTCGAACTCAGGTTCCTAATAAAATTGCGCTAATTTTACGGCAATGATCAGAAACATTCAATTACGGGTAGCCTTGAAGGAAGAAACCCAGGCGGGCATTCTTAAAAAGAAGGCAGCTCATTATTTAAAAATTCCCCAAAGCGATTTCACCCTAAAAGTGCTGCGCAAATCGATCGACGCCCGAAAGCCCTCTATTTACTTCAATTATAAGTTGGCGATTTATATCAAAGAGAAGCCACCCGAGGACGGTACATATTCCTTTAACTATAAAGATGTTTCAAAAGCAAAACCTATTCATATTATCGGTTTTGGCCCTGCGGGCATGTGGGCTGCCTTGCGTTGTTTAGAACTCGGCTATAAGCCCATTATTCTTGAGCGTGGCAAAAAAGTTCAAGAGCGAAGGCGTGATCTAAAGGCTATCAACCAAGACCATATAGTGAACAAGGATTCCAATTATTGTTTTGGAGAAGGTGGCGCTGGCACCTATTCTGACGGAAAACTCTATACCCGAAGCCTTAAGCGAGGTGATGTACGACGTATTTTCGAAAGCATGGTAGTTCATGGTGCAACGGAGCAAATTCTGGTCGATGCCCATCCACATATCGGCACAAACAAACTGCCCAAGATTGTACAGAATATTAGAGAAGCTGTTTTAGAATATGGCGGAGAAGTACATTTCAATACTAAAGTAACCGATTTTATCATTCGTAATAACCAGTTAAAATCCATCGTTTTAAACAATGAAAAAGAACTGGAAGTAAAACGGGTCATATTGGCAACGGGGCATTCTGCTCGTGACATCTTTTATTTATTGCACCAGAAAAAAATAACCCTGAAAGCAAAGTCCTTTGCCATGGGTGTCCGCATTGAACACCCACAGCATATCATCGATTCTATTCAATATCATTGTTCTGGTAAGAGAAATGAATTGCTGCCTGCCGCCGCATATAGTTTGGTTCATCAGGTCAAGAATCGCGGGGTGTATTCTTTTTGTATGTGCCCGGGTGGCTTTATTGTTCCTGCCGCAACGGCTCCCGGCGAAGTGGTCGTCAATGGCATGTCGCCTTCAAAACGCAACAACCCGTTCGCTAATTCTGGTATAGTGGTCGAAATAGATGTACATCAAGACATTAAAAAGTACGAGCATTTCGGTGCTTTAAAAGGCTTAGAGTATCAAAAAGATCTGGAGCGACTGGCATTTACTTCTGGTGGAAGACGCCAAACGGCCCCGGCACAACGCTTAACCGATTTCGTAGAAGGAAAACTATCAAATGACCTCAACCCTACCTCTTATCAGCCGGGATTGAAGTCGGCCCCATTACACTCTCTACTTCCTAAAATTATTGGCGGTAGACTGCGAACAGCCTTTATTGAATTCGGCAGAAAAATGAAAGGATATTATACTTCAGAAGCCAATATTGTCGGTGTGGAATCAAGAACTTCTTCGCCGGTTACCATCCCTAGAAATGAAAAGTTGGAGCATCCTGAAATCAAAGGCCTTTTTCCTTGTGGTGAAGGCGGTGGTTATGCCGGAGGTATAGTTTCCGCGGCTATGGACGGGGAACGCTGTGCAGAAGCCGCTGTTATTGGACTATAAGTAGTAGTATAAACTCTAACTTAATCTTTATCTACCCGATAGGTAATCCTCCTATTGGTTATTACCTGACAACCACTAATTTCTATCGTTGTCGTAGCGGTAATGTTCAAAACTGGGTCTCCGGGCGTGCCTCCATATTCTACGACATACCCTTGAGCGGCATAAACACCTCCGCCTCCTGCATTTGGCAAATCATTCCAAGAACCTAGTATTCCCACGCTGTTATCGGTAATATGGGCATAATCTTCATTCCCTGATTGATTTGGCTCTCCTGTATTCCAAAAAGCAAAACCAATTGCGGTTCCACCGGCTGTACCTGTCCAAAACAATGTACCTGCTTCAGGGCCGGTAACCCATCGCCATTGACCTTCTACAGCGGCATCGGTAGCACCTATCCAACCTACTCCCTGTGCTTGGGTACCCGAAAAATCGGCCTCTACTTGCGAAGTCAAAGTAACTAAATAGCCTTGAAGTCCAAAGTAAGTTCTATTGCTTGCCGCCACCTGTGCAGCCGTCCATGTAATTCCTGGTGCCGCTATAAATTCGTAGTAGTGCTGGGTAGAAGGCAGAAAATTAGCTTCTCCCACCGTAATTGAAAATTGTCTGGTTCCAGAAGGGTTGAGCGCACTTGAGGAAAACTCGGTCGCTAAAACAGCAGTCTCAAATTCGGTATAAGTCGCTGGCCCCTGCAATGTCAGTTCGCCTTGCGTCGCGTTCCAAGAACTCGAAATATTAGGATGGCTACCTGTTAAAGTCAATAGGTCTTCACCATTGACATAGCCTGAGGAAATTTGAATATAGACCGCCGAGGTAGAAGTATTATCGGGGTCGGTAATACTAATACTTTGTGCAACGGGAACAGAAGCACCCGAGCAGTAGGTCTGACTACCGTTACCGATGACCACCGGTGGTGCATCTGGATATTGAACTGTAAAAAGCAGGTTATCGATAAACATGGTTTCGGAAGAACTCCAACTACCACTTGCCGTACCAAATCTAATTCCTGAATTGGCAGATATTTGGTTAGCATTCAATAAATAATTTATTGAACCTGTTCCTGATATGGTCGTAATTGTACTATAGTTCGAGCCATTATATAGTCGAACCGCTACCGATTCATTACCACTGGTTCGGTTGTAATTAAATGTCAAGGTCGCGCTAAGGGCGGTAGAAAGGTCTAAGGTTCTTGTAATAGTGGCATTATCTAAATTCTTCAATCGCAATTGATTCGAGTTTATTCGTATTCTACCACTACTTGGGTTGGTTGTTTCACCAGAACCCGATTCTACCCAACCCGTGGCAAAATTCTGCGTACCATTATTGTTCGAATAATTAACATTTTGAAAATTATCGGCAAAAGTCTCTTGACTCCTAATGATATTACAGCTACATAAAAATACGGCCATAAAAAAAAGTATGTTTAGTGTTTTCTTTTTCACCTCAACCAATTTATAAAAAAATTCTAATTTTCATTGAAATTTACTACCTACTAGACCATTCTTTTTAATAATTGTTGTGAAACATGAAGAATGCAGCGTAAAACTATCACATTCTGATGTTTAGCCATTGAAACTTAGCCTCCTCCGTATACTTTTGTTTTAATTCAAGATTTAAATCGATGGTTTAAGCGTATCTTCGCCGCTTATTTTAAAATATGACATTTAAAGAACTAGGCATTGCACCTCCTATTTTAAAAGCCGTCGAGGCTGAAGGTTACACTAAACCTACCCCAATTCAGGAACAGGCTATCCCCATTTTACTTCGAGGAAAAGACCTTTTAGGCGTTGCACAAACAGGCACGGGAAAAACTGCGGCATTCGCAATCCCCATTCTTCATCATCTTTATACCGCACAAAATACAGGAGCTTCTTCTGGTGGATCAGGTAGACGAAAACCTATAAAAGCTTTAGTGGTCACTCCTACCCGAGAACTAGCCATACAGATTGGAGAGAGTTTTACGGCCTATGGCAGGTTTACCGGCTTAAAGAATACGGTCATTTTTGGAGGCGTAAAACAAGGGAAACAAGTACAGGCCTTACGTAATGGGGTAGATATCTTGATTGCCACTCCAGGTCGCTTGTTAGATTTAATGAACCAGGGTTATATTTCATTTCGTGACCTTGAATTCGCTGTACTCGATGAGGCCGACCAAATGTTAGACATGGGCTTTATTCACGACATTAGAAAAATCATTGCCAAACTACCGGCCAAACGGCAATCGCTGTTCTTCTCGGCCACTATGCCAAAGACCATTGTAGAGCTTTCACGAAAAATTCTTGGCGATTTTGAACAGATAACTATAAAACCTGAACAGGCTACAGCTGAAAAAGTAACCCAGGGCGTATATTTTGTCAGCAAACTGAACAAACCTAAATTATTGGTGCATCTGCTACAGGAAAGACCCCAAGATTCTGTTTTGGTATTTTCACGGACCAAGCATGGTGCCAATAAAATTGTAAAGAAGTTAAGCCAGGCCAACATTCGTTCGGCTGCCATTCACGGAAACAAATCACAAACTGCCAGACAAAAGGCCTTGGGCGATTTTAAAGATGGTAAACTCAAGGTATTGATTGCCACTGATATTGCCGCCCGCGGTATCGATGTAGAAGAACTATCTTTGGTCGTCAATTATGACCTTCCGAACGTTTCAGAAACCTATGTGCATCGAATCGGGCGAACAGGCCGTGCCAATGCCAGCGGTATCGCCCTTTCATTCTGTGATAAAGAGGAACGACCTTATTTGAAAGACATCGAAAGACTCATCAGACAGCAAGTTCCACGAATGCCCGAGCACCAGTTTACCGATGAGGAAACGGCGGAAACCGAAACTGAACATCGACCACAACAAGCCAGAAACTCAAATCGATCAAGAAACTCAACTCGCTCTGGCAATTCGAATTACAGGGGTGAAAAAAATCGGAATCGGAACAGAAATAATAATCAACAAAGAAGTCGAGATTAAAACGCTCTACTTTTTCGAATACGCTTTGTAAATCGCTTTTTTAAACACTACCCAATGTGTATCAGTCATTCGACCGGGTGTAAACAGGCATATGCTTGCTGCACCATTTTCCATAGACTGTTTGATAGCATCACCCAGCTCTTCAAGTAAAAGGCCATGACCTTCAGGGTCTTTTTCATTAGCCTTGTTCTCTGGTCTTGAGCAAATAAACAAGCCGCTGTAAACGGGCCGATCAGGAACTGAAGTGGTTTCCTCTTTTACCAAGCTACCGATCCACAGTGTGTTCCCATATAAAAATCATTGTAATTCATTGGAAAAAAAGCATCAAGATTCCATTTATTCCATTCTTGACGCACCAATTTTTTGGCGATCGATAGTCCAAGAAAAATAGCTGCATTTATCTTTTTCCCTTTTCATGTACCACTTCGCTCAATTTATTGACCAAATCGGTAATTACATCATACCTATACTGCTTCCATTCGGGAACATGTGAGGGGTCTTCAACCGATTTTATATCAATACCACTTTTCTTCTTAAAACCAGAAGTACAGGTATCGCAATAGCAAAAATCATACTCAGGAAATTCTCGATATTGAATAAGTCCATATTTATCCCAAAGCCCTCGTGCCAATATCACATCAAGAAAACGAATATAATCCAAATGAATACCGTCAACTTCAGGAATATCGGCTATACTCCCATAAAGATTGGCAAGATAATGGTATACCTCTTCTTTGTTCGGACATAGAAATTTGTAATACGGCACATACAATTGCTTCTCATAGGCTGATTCACCCAAACCATTTACGCCAAACCATTCTGGTTTTAAATTGGGGTCGCCCTGTACCATGGTCGGAATCCAAGTATGAAACCCCATGCCCTCTTCCTTTAAACCTGAGTTCGACCTAAGATTTGTTTACAGTTTAGATGCTTTTTTATTCAATTCGAAGCTGAATTTTAGAAAG
>JASFYU010000170.1:0-12542 GCA_045046905.1 Flavobacteriaceae bacterium
ATTTCCTTCGGATTTGATGATTTTTTTCCACTTCTCGCCAAATTTCTTCAAATTAACCCGTTAGTCCTTCAAAAATTTAGCTTCGAATTGAATAAAAAAGCATCTAAACTGTAAACAAATCTTAGGTCGAACTCAGGTTTTAAACAGAAGTAAGCTTGTTTTCGATGATTCAGAATAAAAAGAATACTGCTAAATAAATTTTTAATGGCATTTTTCATGTTCAACTTCTTGAGTTTGTGCTGTTTTTACTTTTAACCCCCTGTTCGGTTTGTCAAGAACAGTTAGCATCCAATTAATTCAGGAGACATTTATATTAATTTTTTGCCAGATTGGATGGGTACAAAGGAATTTGGCACCACACATGGTTCGTTCTATACACCCGATACACATGTTCCCCTACTTTGGTTTGGATGGAAGATTTCAAAGGGCAGCAGTGTGAGACAACATGAAATTACCCAAATAGCTCCAACAATTTCATTCTTATTAAATATACCATTGCCCAACGCATCAAACAGAATCCCCATTTACGAGTTGTTTAAGAATTAAATCAGATGGGTAATCCATTTATGGAAGTAGTATGAGCTATATATAGAAATTTAAAAATAGATTATGATTAATAATGTAGCATCGGAAGTATATACGGAAGTAATCTCCCCTGGTCGAATCAATATAATAGGAGAGCATACAGATTATAATAACGGATTTGTTCTTCCATCCGCGATTGATAAGAGTATTGTTTTTAAGATGCGAAAGAACAACTCTAAATATAAATGTACTATTGAAAGTGAAGGATTTGCATCAGTGCTAAATGTAGATCTAAGATCTATAAAAAGAAGCAAAGTGTCTTGGGAGAACTATATCCTCGGGGTCCTTGATGAGCTTTTGAAAAAAGAAGTAAATATCCGAGGCTTTGATTGCACAATAACAAGTCAATTGCCTGTGGGAGCCGGGTTAAGTTCATCTGCAGCTTTGGAATGTGGTTTAGCCTCAGGACTTAACCAACTTTTTCAATTGGGTATTAGTAGAAAAGATATCGCATTCTTTCGCAATCTGCTGAGCACAAATTTGTGGGCACAAAATGTGGAATCATGGATCAATTTGCATCCGTGATGGGCAAAGAAGGCCACGTAATGCTTTTAGATTGCAAATCGTTGGAATATAAGCACATCCCGCCTCTCTTGGTCCTTATAGGCTACTATTACGTAATTCCAACGTATCTCATTCACTAGCATCCAGTAAATATAATACCAGAAGATTGGAATGCGAACAAGGAGTTGCCATTATTAAGGAAAATTACCCAAGTGTTCAGTCTTTAAGAGATGTTAAGCACGATATGTTGGAGCATTGTAGCTGGTATTTGGATGATCCAGTTTTTTGATAAAGGTTTCGACGGTCTTGGTGTTGGCTATGCTTCTGATATGTGCAAGGGGTGAACTGGCATAGTGTTCCATAATGTGTCTACGGTTTTTGATCAGGTTCGCTATATTTACCTTCAAGTGTTTCATTGAAAATGGTTTTTCAATATATGCATCAGCACCGGATTCGAGACCTTCCATTTTCGCAGCCATTGCACTTTTTGAGGTAAGTAAGATTACAGGAATATGGCTTGTTTCCAAGTTGGTCTTGATTTTTATGCAGAGCGTAAAACCATCGATACGCGGCATCATTACATCGCTGACAATCAGTTGTATGTTTTCCTCTTTCAAAATTTTCAATGCGTCCTCGCCATTTTTGGCCTTAACCTGTTGATGATACGACCTAAACCCTAGTAAAATAGACAATGTCCCCAAACACGCATATAGAAAGTAGGCCAAATTACTTTTCCAAAATACCGGTAGTACCTCTATTTGCAGAGCAGAAGCCTCTTTGCTCCATACGCCGTTGTTGTTCAATGATTTGATTTTAAATGTATAATCGCCAGCTGATAGTTGAGTAAATGATACATTATGTTTCCTTTTCAAATTGACCCAATCATCCCTAAACCTTTCTATTTATACTAATTCCGTAGTCTCTGGTGAGGTGTAACCTAAGGCCGCAAAATCGATACTGAAGGATGATTGATTGGGTTTTAGTTCGATTTTGTCTGTCCATATCACGGATTTTTGTAGGGGTGAACCTTTTCTAGAAACTACAACTTCGGTATTGTTTATTTGTAGGCCTGAAATAAAAATAGGTGGTTGGTATGTATTCTTACTAAAACTTGAAGGATTGAAGCTTACCATTACGGCAACGCTTCCAAAGTAAAATGTTCCGTTATCGTCTTTAAAAGCCGAATGGTAATTGAACTGATCGCTTAACAGTCCGTTCGCTTTAGTATAGATTTTTTTTTCGTCTGTTTTTCGAATTGAATTCTACCAGTCCATTCGAGGTGCTTATCAAAAGTTGCCGTTTTCGCTCTCGATGATAGAATAGAATATATTGCTAGGAAATCCGTCTTTTACAAAGTAGGTCTTAAAATCTCTTGTATCGTTGCGGTAGAGATTAAGTCCGTATTCGGTGGTAATCCAAATGCTCCCTTGGCTATTCTGAAAAATGCTGTTGATACTGTTTCCGCTAATACTGTGAGGGTCGATATTGTCTTGTTTGAAAACCCTTTTCTTATTGGTCTTCGGGTTAAAAGTATAAAGTCCACCCCAATAGGTACCTGCCCACAATACCCCCTCCCAATCTTTCATGAATGCGGTAAAGAAATTGTCTTCAGAAAAAGTCTAAAGTGTCGTAAAAGTATCGTTTTCTAAATTATAGGATTGTATGCCAGAAGCGGTTACCGCAAATATGTTCTTGGAGTCATCTTCGTAGAGGGCATATACGAAATTGCTGGCAAGACCGTGGCCATCTCCTTGGGAATAATGCTTTATGACCTCGCCCGTTGTAATGTCCATAATGTCAAGACCGTGTTCAAAAGTACCTACCCAAAGGTCATTGCCCCTTGGTAAAAGGGCGTGAATGTTGTAGTGTGAAAGTGTTCCGTCGGACTTGGATGGTCTATAGTTAGTAATTATACCGGTTTTCGTATTTAATTTGTTTAGGCCTGCATCTTCTGTTCCGATCCATAGATTGCCATATTGGTCTTTCTGTATTTCCCTTACCGCATTTCCGCTTATTGAGTTTTCTCCGGGTTTAGGAAAAAATTTATTGAATAGTGCGTGCTGTTTCGGGTAATAATTGATACCCCCGAAATAGCTGCCAATCCATATACCGTTCTCGTTATCAATCGTTAGGCAATAGAGGGCATTGTCAGACAAGGCATAAGGGTCGTTATAGATTTTTCGATTAGTTTCGGGTCAGAACGCTTTCCTAAAACTTCCGAGTTTTGAATATCCAGTCTTTCGAATAACAAGTTGTTGTTATCATTTTTAATAATTAAAAGTTTGGCATAGAATTAATATTATGCCGAAGTATCATAAAATTATCTCCGCTTTATATCTTAGATATATTTATCAGTATTTTGTAGGATGTGATTTATTAGAGCAATAAAGCACTAGCCTCATCCAAAACCGAACTATCCAATTCTTTCAGGTAGGCCTGTGTAATGGCCAAGTGGATCTTTCCTTTGAAATGTGTATCCAGAATTGCTGTCAATTCATTATTTTTAAGGCAAGTATTGGTTTTCTCCATAAAAAAAATAAGTGGAATTATTCATCTAAAATGCTGAAAATCAATGCTTTACTTAAATTATTTAATATATAATATGCTGATTTTCAATGAGTTGTATTTTTGTCATGTACCAAAATTATGGTGATAATATGAATTTTGAAGAAGCATATTACTCAAGAGGCTATCAATCCTCGGTCGGAGGCGTGTTGAACTTTGGAGTGGGAAAACAATCCCTTATCGATTCTATAGTAGTCGTAGGGCAGAATACTGAAACCCAGAAGTTTGAAAATATCCGTTCCAACCAAACGCTCATCATTTCCCTTAATAACTTAAACCGTGATGCCATTACCCAAAGGCCTTTGAGAAATACAATCTTCACAACTCAAGTTTTGGACAATGTGACTCATGTTGAAAATGAGTTTAATGATTTCGACATTCAATCCCTTTTACCGAATAAATTATCACGTCAAGGCCCCTGTATTTCGGTAACTGATGTGAACAACGATGGTTTTGAGGATTTTTTTATTGATAGCGCAAAGGATGAAGCAGGTCAAATTTACCTGCAAAATAGCAATGGTGGGTTTGTTTTAAAACACACCGAGGCCTTTTTAATAAATGATTCAAGCGAAGACACCGCATCAGAATTCTTTGATGCCGATGGCGATATGGATCTGTACGTGACCAGTGGTGGTTTTGGTTATGTACCTCAATACAAAAGTGGGCTAAAAATCAAAGGAAATGTCCGCAACATGCAAAAGATAAAAAATGATACAAAAGAGTCAATTTTAATCGGTATAAACAATTCAAAGGCCTTGCGGATCTTTGTTAATTAGTATTAAAATAAATTTCTTAAAAAAGGGAAAACAAACGTTAATGGAATTTCAAAGTAGCATCTAGTTAAAAATGATTATTAAAAAAAAAGAAAGTTGTTGTCCATTTTTTCTTGTTGCCAGGCAGGTCAGGTATTTGGCCATACTGTTTGTTTACTTGTCAGCCACACAAACGACATTGATTGCGCAACACAAAAAAATCACTGAAAAGAACATTACATTCATTGACTACCCCGATTTTCCCGATGCGCATTCCACATGGGGCTCCATAGGTTATAATGCAGTCCACAATACGGTATACATAGGGGTCACCAATCATAAGGACAATATTGGACTCTATGAATATGATGTTGCAAGAAATGAAATGTACAAGAAAGGTTTTATAAAAGATCTGGCTCTTTTAAGGCCTTTTCAGTGGCAAGGCAAGATTCATTCGAAAATGGTCACCGGCCCTAGCGGAAGCGTTTATTTTACTACAGACGGGGGCGAATCAAGGGAGGAATATTTAATGAATCACCCTCATGGCTATGCTGGAGGGGTTTTTATGAAATGGAATCCAAAAACCAATACGCTGGCCAATTTGGGTGCAGGGCTGCCTTATGAGAGCATAAAGGACATTGATATAGACCCACATACCGGCGTGCTTTATGGCATTACATACCCCCAGGCGCACTTCTTGGTATACGATACTAAAAAGAATGTCATGAAAGACATGGGTAGGTTGGCAAGTTCCCATGTGCCAAGGGTACTCTTTACCGACCAATGGGGCAATTGCTATTATGTGGACTGGAGGCAGCGCCTTGTTAAATACGAAAAGAAAACAGGACAGCTTGTTTTTGCAGAACATAGCTTACCGGCTTTTGAAGGGACACCAGGTTCTAAGATTATCACGGGGATTACGGCATACGCCAAGAATCATAAAGAAGGAATTATATATTTCATTACCTATGGCGCAAAAGTAGTGTCTTTCAAACCACAGAAAATGGGTATTGGAGAAGTAAAGGATCTTGGTGGCGTCATTGACACGGGCAAGATAAATAAATGGGCCCCCTATGTGCCGAACCTTAATTTTGGGGATAATGGTAAACTGTACTATTTTATAGGTGGACACGGCAACTATATAAAAGAGGATACCACCGTTTTAGTAGAGCTAGATCCCAAATCGCGGAAAAGAAAGATAATTTATGAATTTCCAGTTGATATAGTTGCCGAAGTCACAGGATCCGATAGTAAAGACAACCAAGGCAATCTATATTTTGCAGGCAGAAAAAGTTTTTCGGGTAACGATAGATCGTATCCTTTCTTGATTAAGTTTAACCCTAAAAATGAAATTCAAAAATGAAAATTAAAAGGTCTATTTTTAAATGGTTATTGCTACTAAGCCTAGGTGTTTTCTGTAGCCCTTTGTATCCACAGTATAAATTTTTTAACCCTAAGGAAAGTTTTGCCATTGAACTCTCTTTGCCTAATACGGATCTGATTAGAATGCCCATGTATCGCAATGCAATAACTTCATTGGTAGTTGATAGCGATTATATTTTGGGAGGTACCTCAGCCAAGGAGGGACTTGCCCCGTTCCTTTTTACGGCATCCTTACAAAACCAAAAGATGATACATCTGTTTGATATTAATGAAAAGATCAAAGGACAACGTGGTATTGCTACAGGTTTCAAGAAGGGCAAGGACGGTAATTATTATGCAGGAACCATAGCCAACAAAGATAAGGATGGTAGTAAGCGTAGCGGTCATTTAATCCAGATAAAGGTAGATCAACAAGGAAATCTGAGTATCAAAGATTTGGGGAGTCCCATTCCTGGGGAAGGCATATTTTCATTACTGAGCAATGCAGGCGGCACCCTTCTTTACGGAATAACGTACCCTTCGGGTATATTTTTCAAATACAACATTATAACCAAATCTGTAAAGGAATATCGGGATCTAATGCCAACTAATGAAGACCTCAAGACCTTGAAGTCCCAAGCTGTACTACCTGACAATTACTTAGGTAAGGCCTTGGTAGAGGATAATCGAGGTTTTATTTACGGCAGTCTCCCAATCAACAAAATCTTCATCTTCGATGCTCAAAACGAATCTTTCGAAATCATGGATTCTGAAATTCCCGAAGTCTGGGGTAGAAGGGCCCTGGGCCAAATAGAATCTTGGGCAAAGGCCAAAAACGGAACGCTTTATGCGGGAAATGCGGGCGATGGTCAACTTTTCACTTTAGACCCCATTACCCGAAAAATAAAAAACTTGGGAAAACCAATTATGATGAATAGGCTAAAGGGGCTCACTTTTGCCAAAGATGGAAAACTATATGGTATTGCAGGAGGTCCTCCTGGGTATACCCATTTATTCTCTTATGATGACAATGATGGATATCTGGATTTGGGTAATCCAGAATTTAAAATGGTGGCCCCTGGAATTGAACAAGGCATTCTATGGCGAGGGTTTAGACTAGGAACAATCGCCACTTCGGAAGATGGAAAATATGTCGTTATGGGGGAGGAGGAAGACCTCAGCCAATTACTGGTTTTCGCTGTAGGTAATATAGGTCCTGATAGAATAGGATTTTAAAAATGTTTGAGATGAAAAAGATTCTAAAAGTATTGGCTCTCTTTGTAGTGGTCATCGGTTGTCAAAATACCGTAGTTGATAGTGAAAATATTTTATGGCAAATAAGTGTTTTGCCCGCTTCGGTCAGGTTAGACCCTGTGACCAACGAGATTATAGGGCATCGTTATGGGAAGAATAAAAGCAATCAAGGAGAAAAGGAAAACCTTTTGGAAAGAAATTGGATTTTTGATGGAGATACGGTGAAACTCAAAGGGGCACGGGGTGAATATATTTCGTTCCAATTGGTAATAACCAATCGTCATGACATGGAACTAACAGGGATTAAGGTTGAAATGAGTCCGCTTAAAAGAAATAATATACCCTTGAACGTTCCACCTGAACTTTTTCTAGAATGGTCGGTGGCGGTTAAGACAACGAGTACTGGATACCCAAAAGCCACTCTGGGTACCGGTTGGTACCCAGACGCCTTGATTCCTTTCAAGTATATACAGCAAGATTCGGAAAATGTCAAAGGAAGATGGGTATATCCGCTTACTTTGCCCGATTTCAATAATCGCATTGAGGGTCAAAAATCGCACATTATATGGGTAGATCAGTATATTCCTTTTGAAAAGGACAAGGCCCAACCGGGCAAATATACCAGTATGATTGCCGTAACTATCGAAGGCATAGTTCAAGAAATTCCTATCGAAATCGATGTTTGGGATTTTGCAATCCCCAATGAGAATAAGTTCAAGGCAAGTTTGCAACAAGAAGGGTTTTTGAGCGGTATGAATGAAGCAGAAGAATTGGCCGTGTATCAACTTTTTAAACGCAACCGTATTTCGTTGATGGATCCTACTTACGCTCCAGCGCTTCAAGTCGACTCAAATGGCGCAACACATGTTGTTTGGGGCGATTTTGATACAAGGTTAAAAAAATACCTTACTGGAGAAGCCTTTACGGCTACATTTGGGTATGAGTACGGCCCCGGTTATGGCGAGCCCATCGAGACATTTGCACTTCCCTTTGATGTTTACGGCAAGCATGGCACCGCTGGCTGGCCCAATATCGGGAAAGCAGATGTTGAACGAAATCCTGAGAATATTGCTAAGTACAAAAAGATAATAAAAGAGGTCCGCGGACATCTATTGCCCATGGTCGACCCCAATAAAACAGATTTGACAGTTTACCTTAACGGCCTTGATGAGTCCTATTTTCCAGAAGCATGGGATCGGATGGTATATTTTGGAAAAATATTCAAGGAGGCTTATCCAGAGGCGCAATTCAGGGTTGATGGCGCATATGATGAAGAGGCCATGTCCATTATCGGAAACTCTATTGATGCCTGGGCGGCCCATACCATCAACTACAATTATACCAAAATCAAAAAATATCAAGATATGGGTATAAAAGATTGGCTCTACGGCCCTTTGCTATATGAAAGTGAAGTTAATAGTTGGGTTGGTAGTATAACCTTTATCGATTTGCCCTTGGTGAACGATAGGGCCATAAGTTGGAGCTGTTGGAAATACGGCACATATTCTTGGCTCAGCTGGGGCATTGGTGCCGGTTGGGAACGCGGATGGTACGACCCAGAATCTTGGAAGGATTTTTACAAGGAAGCTTCCGAGGCAGATGCCGAATTCACCTATAGGAAGTTTAATGGTAACGGTTCCCTAATCTATAAACCGGGCATAGTACCGAATGTTAAGGAAGCCTGCCCCTCGATAAGGTTAAAAGCCATGAGGAACGGGGTTCAAGAATATGAATATTTAAGGTTGCTTACCGAATTGGATGGGAATTCGGACCGGGCTGATGTTTTGGTAGACGAGCTCGTCAACCAACCTTATGGGGAGCAGGCAATCGGAGATTTAAATGTTTGGAGTTTTGATCCCCGATTATGGGACAAACAAAAAACGCGCCTCGGTGAAATGATTCAACGAGCAATTGAGAATTAATAGTTAGTAAGGGTGTATTGTTTATGAAGTAAGCAAAGTCGAAAATGCTGATACTTACAGACTAGATACAGTTGAATTACTTTCCTTAAAGAACAATATAAAGTACACTATTGGGCATGGCGCCCAGCGCTATTGGCCTCTAGACGGATCGGAATTTCTGTACGAAACAGAGGAAGCCCATATTTAAATAACGTGATGAACCTAAATCTCAAAATAGACACCTTTTAAATTACATCTAAATGACATTGAAAAAACAAGAATTATTGTGCTTGGTTCTTATTACACTCCTATTCTCTATCTGTAATCTAACTGCGCAATCAAAAATCAATGAAACGGTTGAAACTATAAAAACATACCCATACGGCGACCCAAATATGATTCCTGCAATGGGAGTCGACCAAAACGTAGCCCGATATTATCCCTATTATGTTTTCGACGGCTATACCTCTATAGGGGAAGACAGGGATTGGAAGGTCATAGTGATGGAAAATCCCTTTATACAGGTAAAGGTACTTCCAGAACTCGGCGGTAAGGTTATGGGAGCCATAGAAAAATCGACGGCTGAAGAATTTTTATATATAAACCATGTCATTAAGTTCAGAGCCATTGGTATACGAGGGCCATGGACAAGTGGGGGTATTGAACATAATTTCGGTTTGGATTTGGGGCATGCACCGTGGACTTCGGCGCCAGTAGATTACCTAACCAAAATTAACCCTGACGGAAGTGTCAGTTGCTTTGTGGGCGGACTTGATCTAGCATCCCGCAGCCAATGGCGGGTAGAAATCCGTTTACCTAAGGATAAGGCCTACTTTGAAACACGGAGTCTATGGTATAATCCTAGTCCTTTGCACCATGCTTATTTATCTTGGGAAAATGCAGCTTACAAGGCCACCGACGACTTACAGTTCTTTTTTCCTGGAACCCACCATGTTAATCATGACGGTAGTATAGGTTCCTGGCCCATAGACAAAAATGGACGTAATCTGTCTTTCTATAAAAACAATAATTTTGGAGGTGCCAAATCCTATCATGTGATGGGGACACATACCAACTGGTATGGTGGGTACTGGCACGACAAATCTTTTGGATTTGGTCATTGGGCCCCTTATGATGATGCACCAGGGAAAAAATTATGGATATGGCCCCTTTCCAGATCTGGAGCTATATGGGAAGACCTCCTTACTGATAATGATGGTCAGTATATTGAGGCGCAGTCCGGTGTGAAATTTAATCAGGCTGGTGAACGCGGTGGCTACCATAGTCCTTTTAATCAACTATCCTTAGGACCCTTTTACACCGAAACCAAAACTGAATACTGGTTTCCGGTCAAAGCGACAGGTGGAATGGTCGATGCGACGCCCTATGGCACGCTCAACGTTGAACATGAATACGATAGTCTTATCATCTCAATTAGTCCTATTTCCGATATTAGAGACACTCTAAGAGTTGCCGTTGGCAAGAAAGAAATATACAAGGAACTGCTTGAATTACGCCCTATGCAGGATTATCGCAAGACCATATCCTTGCCATCTGGAGGTTGGCATACAAAGGATTTGGCCGTAACCGTTGGTAATGATAGGTTGCGATATACAAATAATAATGAAAAGGTAATCGATAGACCATTAAAATCAACTGATGAAAAGGCACTAGGCTCTGCAGAGCGTTTGTTTCGATTAGGTGAGGATGAAAACGCCATGCGTGATTTTGATAGTGCCATGAATTTTTATATGGAGTGTATCTCAAAGGAATCGACCCATAGTGCCGCCTTATCTAGAATTGCGGAATTGTACTATCGCAAAGGAGATTATTTTAAAGGGTTGAAATATGTTAAAAGGGTTTTGGAGAACAATACATATGACGGTGGGGCCAATTATATGAACGGTGTATTAGAACATAGCCTTGGCCACTGGGAGAAAGCTTTGGAAGCGTTCAGTATATCTGCAAGAACCATGGAGTACCGATCAGGATCTTATGTCCAAATGGCATCTATTAAAATGCTGTGCCGTGATTATCAAGATGGGGTAATCTATGCACGAAAATCAATTGATTATAATAAATATAATTTGATGGCATACGAACTCTTGGCAAGCTGTTATCACGAGTTAGACAATTATGAAGCGGCCAAAAAGGTACTTGATGAACTTGTGCAGATAGATCCATTGAACCATTATGCCAATTTTGAAAACTATTCTTGGAATCCGACCGTCGACAATCTTCAATTGTTCAACTCGGCCATCAGAAATGAACTTCCTCAGGAAACGTACTTGGAATTGGCATTGCAATACGCAAAATCAGGTCTTGTAGAAAAGGCCATTAAAGTACTAGAACAAGCACCGGAATACCCAACCGTTTATTATTGGCTGGCATATTTAAACAAGGATGTTTCGATGGCAAAAAGTAAGGAATATCTTGATAGGGCCATCAAACTTTCTCCTTTTTTGGTATTTCCGTTCCGATTGGAGACCATTCCGGTATTGCAATGGGCACAATCGCAAAATGCCTCATGGAAGAATGAATATTACCTAGGCCTGCTTTATTGGGGGATCCTTGACTTTGAAAAGGCAAGAGAACACTTTAATGAATGTAGGGAAGAGCCCGATTATGCCCCATTTTATATTGCTCGAAGTATCCTATCGCTAAAGTATTCAAATACTGCAAGTGCGTTATCAGATCTTAAAAAGGCAAACCGCATAAGTTCAGACGAATGGAGAACTTGGCATGCGCTTACTGAGTATTACGGAAAAAACAACTTATTTGAAATAGGTGTTAAAAATGCTAAAAAAGCTTATCGCATATTTCCCCAAAACCCTATTATTGGTATGGATTACGCTAAATCATTGTTACGTATAAAATCGTATGACAAAAGCATACAAGTGTTGGGCGAAATTCATTTTCTTCCGCAGGAAGGTGCCCGTCAGGGCCATGATATTTTTGTCTTGGCACATATGTCAAAGGCCATAGAGAAGATAAAGGAAAAAAAGTATACCGAGGCATTGTATAATCTTACTTCTGCAAAGTTATGGCCCGAAAATCTGGGTACTGGAAAACCTTATGTCTCTGATTATCGCCTTCACGATTATATTACGGCCTATACAGAGGCTAAACTTGGCAACAAGAGCCGTACAAGGCAAATTGAACAAGGTATCATTGAGTATTCTCTTGTTCCGGAAAATTGGAATCACGGCCGCTCGTTAAACAATTACATAAGCTTGGCATTGCTAAAGAAAAGTGGACAAAAAACACAGGCAGATGCTTTAATAAATACATGGACGATCAAACAAGATTCCATTCGAAAATGGAATTTAGGGTCAGGTTCCTCATCTTTAGGGATGCGTTGGGTGTTGGCCAAATACAACGGGCAGGAAAAAAGGGCCGATGATTTAAGACAAAAAATATTGGCCAACGACCATTTTGGATTGAACACTGTTTTTTTTGAAGCGGTAAGAATTTCGGAAAACGATGAGGATTAAGTAAACCAAATTTAAAAACATTTCATAGCAATGTTTCCAACCCAGAAAAACACTTCCATCGGCAATGGTCATCAAGCAAAGACAGAAATCATTATACCCCCAATCATAAGTCCGATAGCATTGAT
>JASFYU010000171.1:0-7791 GCA_045046905.1 Flavobacteriaceae bacterium
CTTTAACGGAATACAAACAATAATTTGTTAACTATTTTGTTAATAATATAGCCCAAACCAAGAATTAAATCTAATCACAAAAGACTACTTTTAATTCGATAGTTTAACCAAAACGTTCCTATGGCGTTAGAATCTAACGAAAGACCAGACCAATCCATAGCCAAGTTTGAATCCATGCTCAAAACGGATGACATCTACTTCTTTGATGCCGAAGATTTTGAGGATATCATACACCATTATCTCAATAATGGAAAAATAGCTTTGGCCAAGAAAGCCATTAAGATTGGGCTTCAACAACATATAAAATCTATTGAACTCAAATTATTGGATGTCGAGGTTCTTGTTTTTGAGAACAAATTAGATCTAGCCGAAACCCTATTAGACGAGTTACAACTTCTAGATGGCAACAATGAGGAAATCTATATTCAACGCGCCAATATTTATTCTAAAAAAGACAACCACGAGGCGGCCGTAAATCTTTTGAACAAAGCACTCGAATTGGCCGAAGACAGTTTTGACATACACTCGCTTTTGGGTATGGAACATCTTTTTATGGATGATTTTAAACTTGCAAAAGAAAGTTTTATGCGTTGTGTATATTTTGATGAGCAGGACTATTCCTCGCTTTACAATGTAATTTATTGTTTCGAATTTTTAGAAGATTCCGAGGGTGCTATATATTATCTTAATGACTATTTGGACAGAAACCCGTACTGTGAAGTAGCATGGCATCAACTAGGCAAACAGTATGACCTCAAAGAAATGTACCCAGAGGCGCTTACTGCCTTTGATTTTGCTATAATTTCAGACGACACCTTTATTGGCGCTTATTTCGAAAAAGGAAAAGTACTCGAAAAACTCGGCAAGTATCAAGATGCCGTTGAAAATTATGAGACCACAATCACGATTGAAGACCCAACAGCACATGCCTATCTCAGAATGGGCAAGTGCCATGAAAAGTTGAACAATGATGATATGGCAAAGTACTACTATTATCAAACGGTTCATGAAGACCCCCTTCTAGACAAGGGATGGCTCGCCATTACCGATTTTTATTATCGAAAAGAAAAATTCGACAAAGCCCTGTTCTATATACGTAAAGCCTTGAATATAGATAGCGAAAACACTCATTACTGGAAAAAATGCGCCAAAATCAATGTTTCGCTCAAAAATTATGAGCAAGCCGGTTTAGCTTACGAACAGACCATACATCTTGGCAATTACGAATTGGAAACGTGGCTACAATGGTCAGAAGTAGCCTATAGGAACAAAAATATTCTCTCCTCAATTGAAATTTTGACCCACGGGCACGAATTTCACCCTAATAGTGCCGAGATTCTATATAAAAAAGCTGGCTACTATCTTTTGACAGAAGATAAGGTTAGCGCACGAATCGCATTGACAAACGCCCTTAAAAACGACTTTGAAAAACAATATCTTTTCCAAGAGGAGTTTCCTCAGTTTAGTGACACAGAGTGGACTCACAACATCATTTCAAGCATTAAGAGACTATTTTAAGATGTGTACTACCAAAACGGCTCAAAAAAAAAGCTTTTGGATGAAAAGGCTATTTTTGTTTTTTTTTCACGGCCGTAATATAGGACAGAGCGTCTTGAACGCCCCAAAAGAAGAGACAAGAAGACATCTTTTAGTAGCGTAAACATCCTAGGAATAAGCCTGCCTGACGGCAAGGCAGACCCTGGAGACATTAAAAAAAATAATTTAACAATTCGATGCAAGCTTTCATATGCTCAGCAGAAAGCGGGGCATTAAACCTACAATTGAGAATACAAATGAAGAATATAAACTTTTCGCACTACCTTATTATTACCCTTAAAGGCATGGCCATGGGCATAGCCGAACTGGTGCCCGGAGTTTCAGGAGGAACTATTGCCTTCGTCGCTGGCATTTATGAAGAGTTTATATCTGCAATCAACAATATTAACCTAAAAACATTACGGCTGTGGCGCAAAGAGGGTTTTAGTAGTTTTTGGAAAGCACTGAACGGTAATTTTCTAGCAAGCCTTTTGTTAGGTATGTGTATAAGTATCTTTTCATTTTCAAAATTAATCAGTTGGCTGCTTAGCAATGAACCTATTTTATTGTGGTCTTTCTTTTTTGGGCTTGTTTTAGCCAGTGTGCTTTTTGTTGCAAAAGCAATAGAAAAATGGAATATCGCAACAGTATTATTATTAATACTGGGTGCCGCAGTGGCCTACTTTATTACTACAATCCCCCCTTCTCAAAATGCCGACAGTCTGGCGTTTTTATTTTTATCGGGAGCTCTAGCGATTTGTGCTATGATTTTACCAGGTATTTCGGGCTCTTTCATTTTAGTCCTTTTGGGTTCCTATAAAACCATATTAGAGGCGGTTGATGAAAGGAATTTCAAAATCTTGCTAACCGTTGGCCTGGGTATTGTTTTTGGAATATTGAGTTTTGCCAAAGTCTTAAAATGGATGTTCAGCCACTATAAAAATATAACCTTGGCTATTTTGACCGGTTTTATTTTGGGCTCATTGAATAAAATATGGCCATGGAAAAAGGTTTTAGAGACAAAACTTATCGGTAAAAAACTTATCATTATTGATGAAAATATCTCGCCCTTCTCTTTTGAGGGTGACCCACAAATTTTATATGCATTAATCGCAGCCATTGTAGGTTTTTCACTTATTTTTATACTCGAAAAAACAGCCTCAAAAGAGTAATTATCATCTCCTATGCATAGCCCAAGAACATTTACCGACAAGTTTTTTTTGGTCGCAAAAGGGCTTGGTATGGGTATGGCTAATAAGGTTCCCGGAGTATCGGGCGGTATCGTCGCTTTTGTTGGCGGTTTCTATGAGGAATTCATTTATTCATTACAAAAAGTTAACGGCAAGGCCTTTAAATTTTTATTTTCCGGAAGGTTTAAAAGTTTTTATCGCTATGTGAACGGCCAGTTCTTATCTCTTTTGATCTTTGGGATGTTGATCAGCTATTTCAGTGTTTCGAAGTTGCTCGATTATTTTTTGGAGAAAAAAGAACTCTTCGTCTGGGCGACCTTTTTTGGAATGATTCTAGGCTCAATCTACTATATTTCAAAAGATTATGAACATTGGAACAGAAAAACCGTTCTAATCGGTATCATAGGGTTCGTCGTTGGCATATCGATCAGTTTTTTGAGTCCGGCAAAAGAAAATGACAACCTGATGTTTATTTTTCTTTGCGGTATCATCGGCGTATCAGGAATGACATTACCTGGCCTTTCAGGCTCTTTTATCCTCATTCTATTAGGAAACTATGTATTGCTTTTGGTCGATTCGGTCAATGCGCTTTATGATACTTTTGCCGAAGTGATAAAAGGCGACTTTGGTTTTGTTCAAAACAATAAGCGCTTGAATACCCTAAAGGTTTTAGCAGTCTTCACCCTAGGTTCAGCAACGGGGCTTGTCACCCTATCACATCTTTTGAGCTATGTTTTGAAATATTACAAACACATGACCACTGCGCTCATCATTGGCTTTATAACCGGATCATTGGGCGTAGTATGGCCCTGGAAGAAAACCATTTATAAGACGAATGAGGCCAAACAGGTCTTCTTGGATAGCAACGGAAAAGAGATAATCTCAAATTATGAGCGCTATCTTCCCGATTTTGGGACCATTGAAACCTGGTGGGCCATTTTTTTTATATTCACAGGTATTTTTGTTTTATTAGGATTAGAATGGTATGGAACATATAGAAGGCAAAAAAAACAGATTCGGGCTAGTAGGACGTAATATATCCTACTCTTTTTCCAAAGGATATTTTACTGAAAAGTTCGCCCTTCAAGGGCTCGCTGACCATTCCTATGAGAATTTCGATATCCAATCCATTGACGAGTTTCCAAAACTCGTTCAAGAGCGTAAAGACCTCAAGGGCCTAAATGTGACCATCCCCTACAAGGAGGCCGTCATACCCTATTTGAAGAACCTAAGCGAGGATGCCGATAAAATTGGGGCCGTCAATACCATTAAAATTAGCAAAAACGGACTAAAAGGCTATAATACCGATGTTTACGGATTTCAAAAATCAATCGAACCCTTTTTGAAAAAACACCATAAAAAAGCACTCATCTTGGGTACGGGAGGTGCTTCAAAGGCAGTAGCCTTTGTTTTTGACAAACAGGGCATAGCACATACCTTTGTATCAAGAAAGCCTACAAGCGATCAATTGGGTTATGACGCCTTAGATGAAGAAGCACTAAAGGAATATACCCTGCTTATAAACTGCACCCCTTTGGGTACCTATCCGAATATTGAAGACAAACCTGACATTCCCTATCGGTTTTTGACCAAAAAACATCTGCTCTTCGATTTGATATATAACCCCGAAAAAACAGCCTTTTTAAAAGAAGGTGAAGGCAAAGGTTCGGCTATTTGCAACGGACTGCGTATGCTAGAGCTGCAGGCAGAAAAAGCCTGGGAAATATGGAATAGCTAAGCCTTAAGCAATAATTCTTAAAAATATTTTTTCAGAATAAATATAAGGGAAAGAGCCACAAAAAGCAGAGATCAGTAAGCCCACCTCCTGTTTCACCCTTCCGACAACCAATAGTAGGTGCTTCAAAAGTTAGCACCGAGAATCGAGACAAAAATCACCATATCTAAAGGAGGAATGCACTGGCTATAAAAAGTCTACTTCACCAGTCAGGTCAGCCATGACGAGTTTAGGTACCCCATGCCTTAAGAGGCACCCTTAACAAAAAGAACTCTTATTATTTTTGCCGTTAGAGTGGTTGTTAGTATCTTACCATAGCAGTAAACTACTTCGGGGCAAGCTTGTCTTATTGACGAGACAGGCCCGGGAGGCATTATAGAAAGAGGTAATCTTTCATGTTTTGACACAAGCTCGCCTATGGCAGGCAGATCAAACCCACTGCTGAGACTGATATGAGCAACTAATACAGAGTAAAATGCTGGAAGAGAAAGAACAGGAACTACATGAAAATGTAGTAGAAGAACAAAATTCAGAAACTACCGAAACGCAAACTGCTTCGGAGAAAAGCACTGAAACAAAATCTGAGGAAGGGGAAAACATTCCTCAGGAAGAGAAAAAGGATGTTTTAGAGGAAATCGATGAGGCTAAGACCGAGGCTGACACGGCATCGGAGAAAGGCACCGAAACAAAATCCGCTGATCAGCAGAACATTCCTCAGGAGCAAAAAGAGGCACCCGAAATACCGGTAGAGAAAGAGGATGTTTTGAAGGAAACCGATGAGGCTACCGCCCAGGGCGACTCTGCATCGGAGAAAAGCACTGAAACAACATCTGCGGAACAGGAGAACATTCCTCAAGAAGAAAAAAAGGAAGCCGAAATACCGGTAGAGAAAAAAGATGTTTTGAAGGAAATCGATGAGGCTACCGCCCAGGGCGACTCTGCATCGGAGAAAAACGCTGAAACAACATCTGCAGAACAGGAGAATATTCCTCAAGAAGAAAAAAAGGAAGCCGAAATATCTGAAGAGAAAAAAAATGTTTTGAAGGAAACCGATGAGGCTACCGCCCAGGGCGACTCTGCATCGGAGAAAAACGCTGAAACAACATCTGCAGAACAGGAGAACATTCCTCAAGAGAAAAAAAAGGAAGCCGAAATATCTGAAGAGAAAAAAGATGTTTTAGAGGAAATTGATGAGTCTAACGCCGAGGACGCCGAGGATACCGACAACCACCACAGACATCATATACCCATTTTGGACTATCACTCCATGCCAATGGAGAATTTGGTTGGTGAACTGCAGCGATTGATTCGAAATGAAAAGGTACAGGCCATAAAAAAACATGTAGACGGCATCAAATATGAATTCGATTTTAAGTTTCAAGAGTTTTTGGAACATAAAAAGGAGGATTTTATAAGCAGCGGTGGCAATGAAATCGATTTCAGGTATAACTCGGTCACCAAGAGACAGTTCAGCGAGGTATACACCGAGTATCGTGAAAAGCGAAATAGCTATTATAAAAGTCTAGAAAAAAGCCTCAAAGAGAACCTCAGTGACCGTTTGGGGATTATTGAAAACCTGAAAGGTCTGGTAAACGTTGAAGAGGATATCAATACCACTTATAAAAACTTCAAAGATATTCAGGAGCATTGGCGCATTGCCGGCCCCGTACCTCGCAACCATTACAATGATGTTTGGCGCACATACCATCACCATATCGAGATTTTTTATGATTTTTTACACATAAACCGAGAGCTTAGAGACCTAGATTTCAAGCACAATCTAGAAGAGAAAAAAAAGATAGTAGAAAAGGCCGAAGCCTTGGCCGATGAAGTAGATCTCAACAAAGCCTTTCGTGAGCTACAGACCCTGCATAAAATATGGAAAGAGGATATTGGCCCAGTCGGCAAGGAGCATCGCGAAGAAATTTGGGAGCGTTTTAGTAATGCCACAAAGGTAATGCACCAAAGACGGCAGGATTATTTCAAGGACCTTGACAAGGTATATGAGCAAAACCTAGTAAAGAAAAAGGAAATAATCTCTACAATAGAAACCATATCGAACAATATTGCTGATAATCACAAAATACTACAGCAACAAATAAAGCAGATCGAAGCACTCCGAAATGAGTTCTTTACCGCCGGAAAAGTACCCCAAAAGGTAAATGAAAAAACATGGGCAGCTTTCAAGGAGGCCGTTCGCGCCTTTAACCGAAATAAAAATGCGTACTATAAAAACCTTAAAAAAGACCAACAAGATAATCTTGATAAAAAGCGTGAATTGCTGAATTTTGCTATTTCTATAAAAGACAGTGACGATTGGGATACCGCAACTATGGAGATGAAGCGCATTCAAAGTGAATGGAAGAAAATAGGGCATGTTCCCCGAAAATATTCCGATACCATATGGAAAGAATTCAAAAACGCCTGTAACCACTATTTCGACCGATTACATGCCCTGAAAAATGAGGCACATAAGGAGGAAGGTGAAAATTTAGAAAAAAAAGAGGCTTGTTTAGACAAACTAAGAGCCTTCGTACTGTCAGGAAATCGAGATGAAGATTTAGAAACCATTAAATCTTTCATTGACGAATTTAAAACATACGGCAGAGTACCTTTCAATAAAAAAAGCATCAACCAAAAATTCAACAAAATATTAGATGCCATCTTCAAAAAGCTCGACTTGAACCGCCAGGAGTCGGAGCTCTTAAAATACGGAAACAAAATTCACCAATTGTCCAAAGAAGATAATGAAGAAGCCATTTACAAAGAACGTATTTTTATACGTCGTAAAATTAATGAGAGCAAAAATGAGATCCGCCAGCTTGAAAACAACCTACAGTTTTTCTCAAATGCCTCAGAGGACAGTCCTGTAGTTCAACAGGTAATAAAGAGAGTCGACAATCACAAAGCCTCTCTTGCCACATGGAACGCGAAACTAAAGAAATTGAATATTATGGAGAATAACCTCAATAAATCTATGGATGAAGTTTCTAATTCTGAGGAAGAATAATAGGCAACAGCTGTTATGAGAAAAATTACTTTGGTAAAGGTAATGCATAAGGGGTGACAGCAATTGACCATAGGATTTTCTTACGATGATGAAACCAAGAGCTATGTAAAATAATTTTCTAATGTTCGTTGAAACCGTAGTTTGAGAGTGTTTTAACTTCCGTTTTCAAAAGAAGCCACTAATAGCTTCTTTCAACATATAAGAAAAGAGGCTATTCATCAACTAAACCACTATGGACTAAAGTGCCATAGGTTTTTAAATCCAACTAAAGTTAGCAACATCTAAGGTTACTCTAATATAAATGCATCAGTATCATTACC
>JASFYU010000172.1:0-4688 GCA_045046905.1 Flavobacteriaceae bacterium
TTATCAAATTAACCCGTTAGTCTTTCTAAAATTCAGCTTCGAATTGAATAAAAAAGCATCTAAACTGTAAACAAATCTTAGGTCGAACTCAGGTTTATATTACTTTTATTAAAGTCGAAATAAATTTTATTCAAATCGGTAAATATTTTTAGGTCTAGAACGGGTTCCAATGCAATATCACGTCGAATCATTTTGTCTATGTTTCGAGTTTCTTAGGTATTAAAGAAAACGTTCTTGTGCGGGTGCGTTTTCCTGACAGCTTCAATCATATAGTTTGTTTTTCTATTTATTGTCATTCTGTAATATCCGTGTTTATCAGTCATAGTCTCGGCTATTAAGGTACTAGTCTTTTTGTCGAATAGCTTGATTTTTACACTGTCTAAAGCTTGGCCATTTATTATAATATGAATTGGAACCGGGCAACATTAATTTCACCTTATTAAAATCCTAACTAGGCTCTGAACCTCCAGAGCCTGTTATATGTCCATTGCCATCGGTTCCATATTCCTTGTTTGCCGCCGACCAATATAAAAAGGCGCTTTTGAACGTCAAGCAGAGGCTCCCAGGAGATGGATTTGCTAAATTCGCGCTACTAGAATTAAATGTAGAATTATCAGAGTCTATATCTACAAAAGCAGTGGAAAAATCATTATTATTCCCTTGCTCGTTATAATTTTTAGTAGTAGTTATTTATAGTACATTGTTGGCAATCATTGTAATGTCACCGTTAACGGCTTCTGAGAATCGAGGCAAAAAATCTTTTTTAAGCTGCCCTATTGCATTTATAGAAGTAAATGCTAAGGTTGCAAAAAGTAAATGTGTTAAGAAATTTTGTTTAGAAGGAGAATTGGGCATAACAGTGCAATTTGTAAAGTGAATTACAACAATGAACTAACAATATGATTTCTTTCTTTGTCTAGGAATAGCATTTATCGCAGGCTACCATGTTTTACTATCATAAGAAGCAGGAATCTTGTAGGTTCATTGTATTGTTTAGATTTGGGGGGCTAATTAATCTTGTTGTTAGCTTATATTACGAGCAGGCAGCTGTCTTGACATTAGAATACTTGTTAAAAGAGACGGTTTTTTCGTTAATAATCAATAAGTTCGATAAGGTGGTTGGAATGACAGATATATGCTGGTGATGAAAGTTGCTTGTTAGTCGGTTATCGGTCAAAAACAGCCTATGAATGAGTTGGTTACAAGTTTTATTGGTCTTGGAGTATTTGAATAATTGACTGCTTAGTGTACTTGTTTTGAAACAAGTCAATGGTGAATTGATTATGGCAGAAAGTAAGAAATATTTTATATATCTGATATGAAGAACTTTCGTGATATTAAAGTGCTTTCGCAGATAAATAGTATTCGCTATATCTAGGGTAATGCTTAAATAGTATTAAATTTTATACGGCATTGTTTTAGAAAATCAGGAATGCCCATTGCGTTGCCTAATTTGAAGTGATTTGAACCACTTCTTTTAGTACATTTACAATTAATCATTACTTTTCCTATAGCAGTTTTATGGTGCAACAATCGAAAAACATTGCAATTGTCGGTTCCGGACTGGTAGGCTCTCTCTTATCTATATATCTAAGAAAACGCGGTCATTTCATTACGGTTTATGATCGGCGACCTGATATACGGACGATTGAGTTTTCAGGAAGATCCATCAATCTGGCGATGAGCGATAGGGGATGGCGTTCTTTAAGAGAAATTGGGATAGAAGATGACATAAAAAAAATAGCTATTCCTTTGGACAAGCGTGCCATGCATGTTGTCGGAAAACCAATATATTTTCAGAAATATGGTAAAGAAGGGGAGGCCATTTGGTCAATCTCAAGGGGGGTGCTGAACCGAAGAATGATAGATCTTGCCGAAGAAGCTGGGGTTGTTTTCAAGTTCGATGAAAAAGTCTGGGACGTGAACCTTCCAGAGGCCAAGGTCTATACAGGAAATACCGAGAAAGGTGAATGGCAAGAGTATGCCCATGATATGATTTTTGGGTGTGACGGAGCCTTTTCCAGAGTGCGCCATAAAATGCAGCGCCGCAGTAGATTTAATTATTCTCAAGATTTTATTGAGGTAGGATACAAAGAGTTGACTATAGCGCCGAACAAGGATGGCTCTCATAAATTGGAGAAAAATTCTTTTCATATATGGCCAAGAGGAAATTTTATGTTCATCGCAATGCCCAATTTGAACGGTAGTTTTACCTGTACATTATTTATGCCCTTCGAAGGGCCGATTTCTTTTGATAAAATAAGCAGCAAAAAGGACTTGGCTAATTTTTTTATGACACATTTTCCAACGGTAATGCATGATATTGAGAACCTTACCGAGGACTTCTTTAATAA
This sequence comes from Flavobacteriaceae bacterium, assembly GCA_045046905.1. GTDB lineage: Bacteria > Bacteroidota > Bacteroidia > Flavobacteriales > Flavobacteriaceae > JASFYU01. The sequence goes on from JASFYU010000172.1 coordinate 2,355, forward strand.
TCCAACGAGTGCTATGGTGACCATGAAGTGCTACCCTTGGACCTACTGGAACAAAGTGGCCCTAGTAGGAGATTCTGCCCATGCAGTTGTCCCTTTTTACGGGCAAGGCATGAATGCCGGTTTTGAGGATATCTATATTCTTGACCAATTAATGGAAGAGTACGGTGATGATTGGGAGACTATTTTCAAGGAGTATCAAAAGCAGCGCAAACCCAATGCAGATGCTATCGCTGAATTGAGTTATCGCAATTTTGTTGAAATGAGCAGTAAAACCACCGATACGAAATTTTTGGTACAAAAGAAGATTGAGAAACATTTTGCGAACAAATATCCCGACAAATGGATACCGGTATATTCTCGTGTTACTTTTTCTGATCACCCATACCATGAGGCCTTGGCCATAGGAGATAAACAAGAAAAAATCATGAAAAAAATAATGCGGATTTCTGATATTGAAAACAAATGGGACAGTGAGGAAGTAGCGGAAAGGATTTTAGAATTACTATAGGAAAATAAAAAGGCCAACTTTTTAGAGATGGCCTTGAATAACTTAGGTTTATAATCTAGCGAACATTTTTTTCATTTTTTCTTGCTCCTCCTCAGCTAAAACATGGTCTACCAAAATTCTACCGCTATGCTCATCAGTGATGATTTTTTTACGAGAAGCGATTTCAACCTGTACTTGAGGTGGTATGGTAAAGAAAGAGCCGCCTGAAGCACCTCTTTCGATAGGTACTACCGCTAATCCGTTCTTTACGTTGTTTCGAATTCGGAAATAAGCTTTTACTAAGCGTTCCTCGATATCTTTTTGAAATTTTTCTGATTTTTCCAAAAGAGCTTTTTCTTCCTTTTCGGTTTCGGCCAAGATGGCATTGAGCTCACTTTTCTTGAATTTAAGATGTACCTCTCTTTCGGTCAAACGTTCCTTGGTTTCGGAAACGACTATTTTCTTCTGTTCTATCTGCGCCTTGAATTCCTTAATGTTTTTTTCGGCCAATTGTATCTCCAATTCCTGAAATTCCAATTCTTTGGTGATAGAATTGAACTCTCTACTATTACGTACATTTTTCTGTTGCTCGGTATATTTTTTAATCAATACCTTGGCCTCGTCGATTAAGTTCTTTTTGGCGGTAATTTCATAATTGATGGTTTCCAGATCAGTCTTCAGCTTATCCATTCTTGTTTTAAGGCCTAATACTTCATCTTCCAGATCTTCTACTTCTAAAGGGAGTTCGCCGCGAATGTTTCTTATTTCATCAATCCTTGAATCGATTAATTGCAAATCGTACAATGCTCTTAATTTATCTTCCACCGTTGCCTCTACTTTTTTTGCCATACTTATAAATAATTGATTGGATTGGTTTTACTTGCCGATAAACGGATTGCAAAATTAGGGATTTTTTTCGAAAGATAATCAACTAAAAGATTTTTTGTAAACTGCTCAGTTTCATAGTGTCCGATATCGGTAATAAGTAATTTTTCCTCCGCATTGTAAAATTGATGGTATTTTACATCTGCGGTCACAAAGGCATCGGCCCCAGCAGATTTTGCAGCTCCAATGGCATAGGCACCACTACCGCCCAAAACGGCCACTTTTTTTATCTTTTTGTTGAGTATTTGAGAATGGCGGATACAGGATGCCTTCATTTTTTCCTTGACATGTTGAAGAAAGGCCCCCCCCTCCATTGCTCTGTCTAATTCTCCTATCATACCCATGCCAATATTTTGATCGGTGTTTTCGAGGGTGATAATCTCATAGGCTATCTCTTCATACGGGTGGTTCTTACTTAGGGCCCGTAGCACTTTTCCTTCATCAGATATAGCGTAAGTAACATTAATCTGTGTTTCCTTTTCATAGTGAGTTCGTCCGATTTCGCCCTTGGTAGGGTTTGCACTAGCTCCTGCCTTATAGCTTCCGGTACCCTCAGTGGTAAAACTGCAATTGCTGTAATTTCCGATAGTGCCTGCGCCTGCTGCAAATAAAGCCGCTTTTAATGTGTTGCAGTCATCAACGGGGACATAGGTGGTCAATTTTTTGATACTCTTTTTTTTTGGGATAAGAACGCTGCGATTTTTAATGCCCAAAATGTCGCATATCGTGGTGTTTACACCTTCGCTGGCATTGTCAAGGGCGGTGTGCATACTATAAATAGCTATCTTGTTCTCTATAGCTTTAATGACTACGCGTTCTACATAGGAGGCGCCTGTTAGTTTTTTTAGTGTGTCGAAAATGATAGGGTGAAAGCTTACTATTAAATTGCAATTTTCGGCAATGGCCTCGTCTACTACATTTTCCAAAGTGTCCAGAGTGACCAATATTCCTGAAACTTCGGT
>JASFYU010000173.1:0-11030 GCA_045046905.1 Flavobacteriaceae bacterium
CTTTTAAACGGTCTTTTTTTTGTTTTAAACCGCAGTTACCCCTTATATTTTATGGGCAGGTACGCCACTTTTTTGGTTTCAAAGAAGTCATCTTTAAAATAATCTTTCAAATTAAAAATTTGAACGGTTTTGTACTCCTGCAGCTCTTCGGTCAGGTCACCCCCTTTTAGGTACAGTATGCCGTTTCGTCGCTCATGAACCGATTCTTTCTTTATTCGTCCTTTTATCCACCTGACAAAAGTAGGCATGGCCGCAACCGCCCTACTGACCACAAAATCAAATTGCATATCCATATCCTCGACACGGGTATGAATGGCATTCACATTGCTGATTTCGAGGCCATCAACAACCTCCTGTACCACTTTAATTTTCTTTCCTATGGCATCGACCAAGGTAAACTGTGTTTCAGGAAATAATATCGCCAGGGGTATACCCGGAAAACCACCCCCAGTACCCACATCCAATACTGAAACTTCTGGTTTAAACTGTTGTATTTTGGCTATTCCAAGAGAATGAAGTACGTGTCGAAGATACAGTTCTTCAATATCTTTACGCGAAACTACATTTATCTTTTGGTTCCAATCTTTGTATAAATCCTCAAGTTGTAAAAACTGCCTATGTTGCAATTCAGATAAATCGGGGAAATATTCGAATAGTATCTTGGCCTTCATGCTTATCTTTGTTTTTGACAAAAATAATATATTCACAGGCGCAAAATACTTTACTTTTAATAGAACTATTCGATTATTAAAAACGTATTTACGTTATCTTTACATAAAGATATGTAGCATATGGATTCCAAAGCCATTCGATTTTCAAGAAAAGATTCTACCAAATTCTTCAAAACATTGAACCAAAGGGTCAATGATTATTTTAAAGAAAATAAAATTAAGAAAACAGGTGATTGGCGACTCCATTTAAAGACCGCCATTATGTTCGCACTCTTTTTGACTCCCTATTTTTTAATACTGACATTGGGGCTACCAAATTGGGCCAATTTTTTACTCACCATAGTAATGGGAGTAGGCATGGCTGGGGTAGGCATGAACGTAATGCATGATGGAAATCATGGTTCTTATTCTACCAAAAAATGGGTAAATAGCCTTATGGGTGGCAGCATTTATATATTAGCTGGTAATGTGTACAACTGGCAAGTACAGCACAATGTACTACACCATACCTATACCAATATTCAAGGGCATGATGAAGATTTGGATGCCGGTCGTATTCTACGATTCTCGAAACACACAAAATGGCGAAAATACCATAGGTTTCAGCACTTTTATTCCATTTTATTATATGGGCTACTGACCTTTAACTGGGCCATTACTACAGATTTTCAACAAATGTACCGGTATACCAAAAGAAAGCTATCTTATGGCGAATTCCCCAATCCTGTAGTCAATTGGAGTAAAATGGTCATCTTCAAATTAATCTACCTAACCATATGGGTTATCTTGCCATTGATTATCTTAGATATTGCATGGTGGAAATTATTAATTGGCTTCTTTGTTATGCACTATGTTGCAGGAGTAATCCTTAGTGTAGTATTTCAATTGGCCCATGTTATTGACCAAGCCGATACCCCGCTTCCTGATGAAGATGGAAATATCAAAAACACTTGGGTGGTTCACCAACTCTTCACGACCGTTAATTTCGGAACTAAAAATCGCATCGTAAATTGGTTTACAGGAGGGCTGAACCACCAAGTGGAGCACCATATTTTTCCGAACATAAGTCATGTACATTACACAAAAATTTCAAAAATTGTGAAACAGACGGCCAAGGAGTTTAATTTGCCCTACAATGAATATAAAACGACAAGAAAAGCAATAATTTCGCACTTCAAACATTTAAAGGAATTGGGCAAACGACCAGCTTTACAGTATTAAAATTTAGTAGCAACTTCGATATCTCATTCTAAAAAGCAAGAACCCGGCTCGACCGCATATTGTTAATTACTGGTATTGAAAATGCAACTCACGACTACTGAACATTCAAGAAAAAATCACGGGCAGAAAAGACAAAAGTCTTACTTATGACCCTCATTTTAAAGAACCATACGAAATGAACGACCAATTATCTGAAAGAATCAATAATGTAACTCCTTCTGCTACACTAGAAATGGCAGCAAAAGCCAGAGAGTTACGAGCTTCAGGAAAAGACATTATAGGACTAAGTTTAGGAGAACCCGATTTTAACACACCCGATTACATTAAGGATGCGGCAATACAAGCCGTACAAGACGGCTATAATTCATATTCTCCAGTAGATGGCTATGTTGAGCTAAAAGATGCTATTATCACCAAGTTCAATCGCGATAATGGCCTTAGTTACGACCGTTCGCAAATTGTAGTTTCTACCGGGGCAAAACAATCACTGTACAATGTAGCTCAAGTGATTTTAAACAAGGGTGATGAGGTTATTCTACCCTGCCCGTATTGGGTCAGCTATAGCGATATTATAAAACTAGCCGATGGTGTTCCTGTAGAAGTTGCAACATCAATCGAAAGTGATTTCAAAATGACCGCCGCACAATTGGAGGCCGCTATTACCCCAAAGACCAAAATGCTTTGGTACAGTTCGCCTTGTAACCCAAGTGGATCTATATATAGCAGAGAAGAATTGAGGGCCCTTGCAGATGTACTTCAAAAACATCCTCAAATTATTGTAGTCAGTGATGAAATATACGAGCACATAAATTACGGTGTAACCGCACATGCATCTATGGCTTCTTTCGAAGACATGTATGATCGTACCGTTACAATAAACGGAGTGGCAAAAGCTTTTGCTATGACCGGTTGGCGTATTGGCTATATTGGAGCTCCGACATATATTGCCCGTGCCACGAACAAACTTCAGGGCCAAGTAACCAGTGGTGCCAACTGTATTGCTCAACGCGCCGTAATCACAGCACTTACCGAATCTCCTAGCCGTATAAAATATATGGTCGATGAATTCAAGGAACGCAGAAAACTAATCCTAGGCCTACTCAACGCCATTGATGGTTTTAAATGCAATGAACCCGAAGGTGCCTTTTATGTTTACCCTGATGTTACGGCCTATTTTGGAAAAACGCTTAAAGACACAACCATCAACAATGCCTCTGACTTTTCAATGTATTTATTAGAACATGCCAATGTCGCCACCGTAACGGGCGATGCTTTTGGCAATGGCAATTGTATTCGTATTTCGTATGCGGCATCAGAAAAAGACTTACGAGAAGCCGTCAAGAGGATTAAAGCGGTTTTGTAAGGATCAAAGAAACTCCTTCGAAAATCAATACGTAAGATTCACCGACCATACCAGTCTGTTTAATACAAATGAGCACATAGAAACCTTATGTTTTCATGTGCTTTTTTCATTTCATTGGTTTTTGTCGCACTAAAGCATAATATTATGTTCTCCTGTAGGCTCTATGGGCTTTGGCAAATCAGTTTCATCTAACATTTGTCTAATATCGATTTCTATGGATCTTGCCATTGTAGTAATAGGCACATCATTGTAGAGCCCCTCAAAAGGGTTTTCAGAATATTCCCCTATCATTTCCATCAAGATAAAAACCCAAGAGACCAACATGGTAAAGGGGATTGAAAACAAAGCAGAATACGAATGATTGAAATCTCCAAAAATATTTAGCATCCCAAAGGGTAATAGAAAAATAAAAATCCATACAAAGATGTAATTTACGGTAGCATATTGTCTTGGAAAGGGGAAGTTTTTTATTCGTTCTGATTTACCTTGCAGGCTATAGAATTCTCCTAGCATTTTCTCTAATTCCATATGTCTGAAATCTTCAATTTGTTTATTTAGCTTAAGCGCTAACAAGGCTTTTGATTGAATACTAATTAGGTGCGACGCTACATTACCCTTTGACATAACGTACTCAAATTCTGCTTCTGATATATACGGTTTTAGCTGATCAAAATGACTGTCTTCATGATACACACCTCCCATTTTTCGCAAGGCATCGTCTAGTTTCGCAGAATGCTCCCATGGCTTGGGTATTCTCAGTTGATAGGTTAATGCCTTCAACCAAGCCACATGTCTATGTATTACGGTTTTATGAATTTCATGAAGTTCTTCCTCTGACAGTTTCTCTTTAGAAAATTCATTGGTGATAAAATCTCTAGACATTATTGTAAATGTTCTTGAAGCATTCACAATACCTCCCCAAATTTTTCTGGCCTCCCATAATCTATCATACGATGAATTATTCTTAAACCCCAAATAAAAGGAAACTGCAATACCTATTAAGGCAATTGGCTGCCAAGGAATCGCCAACCATGTATAACCCATGTACTTATACAACAACACAGGAATGCTGTCTATGACTACAAAATAAAACAAATATTTTTTACTCCATTTTATAACACCAAAAAAGGGGTATCTTTTTCCAATATACATAGCCGTTTCTTTAAAAAATCAATACTTGTCGCATTAATTCATAGCCTAAATCTTAGGTCGAACTCAGGTTTAAAGATATGGAATCTTAAATTACCGCCTTAGCTAAGCTGGCCTGGCAACAAGAAAGTGAGTTTTTGGTTAAGAGCCATGCAGAAACCTATCGACTCCAAATTCTTTTATAGTTTTATACCCCAAACTAGATTAGGGCTTTTCATAGAATCCTTGGCAAACACATGCCTATTCCAAGAAAGTGTTTACCATCTTGTTTCTCTCCATACTTTTTGCTCCGCACTAGAAAGAAATGTCCAAGCAACAATTCGACTAGATTTATTAGCTGTTCCCATTGGAATGGTTTTGACCTGATTTGTTTTAATTTTTTCTAATAGCTTATATATTCCTTTAAGGTTAGATTGTTTTGATACTAAGGTTGAAAACCAATAACAGTTTTTAGCGATTTTTTTACTTCCTCCAATCATATTCTGAATAAATTGATATTCTCCACCATCACATATAAGTTCATTGCTAATTCCTGCAAAATTGAGTGTAGGTGTTTTTACTTTTCTCCCCGAAAGATTCTTTATTTTTCTTCGGGTTCCTTTTTGGGCATCTTCAAGCGAAGAATGAAAAGGAGGATTACATATGGTTAAATCAATTTTATCGTCATTGCCAAGTATGCCATGAAAAATAGATGTAGAATTTTTTTGCAATCTACATTCAACCTTATCTTTAAGCGATGCATTAGAATTGACAATATTCTGAGCCGATACAATCGATTTTGGATCAATATCAGATCCAATAAATTGCCAGTCGTATTCTGTAACTCCAATAATTGGGTAAATACAACTAGCCCCTATACCAATATCAAGACATGTAATTTTATCGCCAAATGGAATCTTACCCAAATTGTTTTCGCCTAATAAATCAGCCATATGATGAATATAATCGGCTCTACCCGGTATTGGCGGGCATAAATTTTCATCGGGGAACTCCCAGCATTCTATACCATAATAATGGTTCAGTATTGCTTTATTTAAAAGTTTTACCGCTAATGGGTTTGAAAAATCGATTGAATCGACCCCGATTTTATTAGGCTTAATGAAAATTTTTAATTCAGGATTAGCGATTACTAATGCACTTAAATCATATCTTTCTCGGTTTTTGTTTCGAGAATGTAGTCTTGCTTTTTCCTGTTTATTTTTCTCTGAAGACATGATTTACTTGGCTTATTATATATAGATTTTCAATTAGCACTACCCCTTAATTTTTTAATTGCACATAAGGGGAGTCTGCGCAGTTGACATTAGTTATTTTTCAATAGTTTTCATTAACTCAGGAGACAAGCTGGCAATATTGCTAGTTAATTCGCCTAGTACTGATATATTTGATAAGATAATAACTCCATTTTTAGTTTTGGTATTTATTATCATAGAAGATGTATACCCTCCTGTTCCACCATTATGCCAATGCCACTCTGCCCCAGATTCTGATTTAACTAAACCCCATGCTAATCCCATTGAATAATTATCACTCACTTTAAAAAAATTTGTTCTTGTTAATTCTAATTCTTTGTTAGAGCTGTCAAATTGAGCAATTGCAAATTTTGATAAATCTTGTGCCGTAGATAAAATTCCACCCGCTCCCATATGTGCAGATAAATCCCAGTTAGGAACTACTTTTCCAATATCATTAAGACCTTTTATTAATCTGTCCTCAATTTTATTACGGTTTGTTGTTGAGTTTTTCATTTGATATTTAGAAAATATTTTTGTTTGAAGCAACTTTTCATAGGTAGTATTATCAATTACACTTAGTGAATAGCCAAGCAAACCAAAACCTAAATTAGAATAATCACATTTTATTCCTGGTTTATTCGATAGCTTAAGTTTGTTTATGAGGTAATTCCTTAATTTTTCTTCTCCGTAATCCTTATAAGGGTTTTCTAAACTTAGAGATGGTGAACTTAGACTTTCTGGCACTCTAGGAAGTCCAGAAGTATGGGTTGCCAGTTGTTCAAATGATATCTCTATACTATCTTTTAAATAAAAATCTAGATAATTATTGATGTTTCCTTTTAGTTCTACCTGCCTGTCTATTATAAAATTAGAAAGCAAAGTAGCCGTAAATACTTTAGTTATTGACCCTATCTCAAATACATCCGTATAATTATTAATTGTCAAAATAGAGTCTTTGATTCGTTTTATGCCATAAAAGTTTACTTTCCCATTTTCAATAATTGCAATAGAAACTTGTGCTTGATTCGGAAGCCTTTTTACTTTTTCATAAATTAATTCAAATTGTATTTTTGTAATGGAATTTTCTTGTTTTTTTTGAGCGTCAATAGCTTCTATAACTTGACTAATCCCATTTTTATGGGTAAAAATCAGAAGTATTATTAAAAGATAGTTTTTCATTGATTTGGTTCATATTTTAGTAAAGCCTAACATACAATATCTCCAATAAATATACTGATATCCCTTTATATTCGGAAAAGAAATAAAGGAGGAGTGTCTGAAACGTTTTGCTTTACGTCTTTGCGTAGTGTTCTCTGAGCCTGTCGCAACGATAGGAAGCCCACTTTGTGATTCAGGTAGGCGAATCGCTTATCACCAAAATGAACAGATTTCGTCACTTTATTTGCACTGACGGCTTACTAGGTACGTTTCCAGAAATAAGGGGTCAATAAGATCAAGACAGTAAAGAGTTCGAGCCTACCGGCAAGCATTAAGAAGCCGCACCACCATTTTCCAAGAGCGGGCAGGCCGTTAAAATTACTTAGAGGATTGAGGATACCCAAGGCAGGACCTACATTACCTAAAGAAGAAGCGGCACCGCCTATGGCCGAGATAAAATCGAGCCCAAGGGCACCAAGTACCAATGCCCCAACAATAAAGAGCAGCATATACAGTACAAAAAACCCAATGATATTATAGACGATATGTTCTTTCACCGTTTTAGTATTATACCGCACGGGTATTACGGCATTAATATGCAGGGTTCTTTTGAATTCAAGAAGTCCGTTTTTGATAATCAACAAATGGCGCATGATTTTTATGCCGCCTGCCGTAGAACCCGCGGATCCCCCTAAGAACATCAAACCAAAAAAGAGAATGGTCAAAAAGGGTGTCCAGCTCGTAAAATCAGCCGAAACAAACCCCGTTGTGGTTATTACGGCTATGACCTGAAACAAGGCATGTCGAAATGAGCTTTCTCCTTCCCCTAAAACCATGGGGTGATAGTCAGAAACAGCAGCATCGGTTCTGAAATAAATAACCAGTGCTGCAATTATCGTAAATGACAGTATAAAGCCAGCATAATACTTGAACTCCTCATCTTTTATTACACGTTGTAACTTTCCTTTAAAGGCAAAATAACTGAGCACAAAATTACTACCGGCCAAAAACATAAATAAAATAACAATGTACTGTATCAAAGGTTGATTGTTCCAATAGGCCAGACTTGCATTTTTTGTAGAAAACCCACCTGTAGACAAGGTAGCCATCGAATGATTGATGGCATCGAAAAAAGACATGCCCGCCAATTTCAACAATAAAGTCTCGGCCATGGTATACCCAAAATAAATCAACCACAGGCGTTTGGCGGTATCCGAAATCCTAGGATGCAATTTATCGGCACTGGGGCCTGGGGCTTCGGCGGCAAATAATTGCATTCCTCCAATACCTAATAAAGGTAATATAGCTATAGCTAGAACAATAATCCCCATACCTCCTATCCAATGGGTCAGGCTTCTCCAGAAAAGAATTCCTTTTGGCAATGCTTCTATATCATCTAAAATAGTGGCCCCCGTAGTGGTATAACCTGAAATAGTCTCAAAAAAAGCATTTGTCACATCAGGTATGGCACCAGAAAACAAATATGGGAGCATGCCAGAAATAGACATCACCACCCACCCAAAGGTCACGATAATATACCCTTCCTTACGTTTTACTTCCTTTTTATGCCCTCTTGTAGAGAACATGGCAAACACGCCAATGAACATGGTAACAATGGCGGCCATAGTAATATCAAGAGTTACCCCATCTACATAAATACCGCTCAGCAGTGCAGCCAAGAGCATAAAGCCACCATTGCACAGCAAAAGCAGCCCCATTATGTGAATTATTATTTTGGAATTCAAGCCCATACTATAGGAACAATCTTTCTATTTTAGGAATAACACTGGGTAAACAGCAGACCACTACACGATCACCCGCCTTAATTTCGAAACCTCCAAGGGCGATAACACCTTTATCATCACGAACAACACCGCCAATCGTGGCTGATTTCGGAAAATCGAGATCTCGAATTACGTTACCTGTCACCCTTGAATTCGGTTTTACGACAAACTCCAAAATCTCAGCATTTAAATTGTTCAATCGCATCAAGGCGACAACCTCACCTTTTCTAACATGTCTGAAGATATGGTTGGCGGCCAATAATTTTTTATTAATCAGGGTATCGATACCTATGGAATGTGACAGTTGAAAATAATCCATATTCTCGACTAGGGCAATGGTCTTTTTAATATGTTTTGACTTCGCCATCAAACACGACATAATATTGGTCTCGGAATTTCCGGTAACGGCAATGAAGGCATCCATAGAATCCAAACTTTCTTCCTCAAGAAGCTCAACGTTTCTGCCATCACCATGAATTACCAAAGCGTTCGGAAGGTCATCGGCTAAATCAAAAGCTTTCTCCTTGTTCTTTTCAATGAGTTTGACATTGAATTTTTTTGCACAAAGATCTCTAGTCGCTTTAAAGCCCACTTTACTTCCACCCAAGATCATTACATTTTTTATATCCTCTTTCTTCTTTCCCGTTAGGTTGTATAGTTCGTCTACACCTTCTTTTGTAGTTATAAAATAGACTTGGTCACCCTCTTTAAAAACGGTATCTCCACGTGGTATTACAGTGAACTGAGTTCCTGTTCGCTGCAGGGCAATGGGCATAAAATGAAGTTCAGGGAAAATAGTGGCCGCCTCTTTGACCATCTTGCCGACAAAAGGAGCGGTTTTTGGTAAAGAAACGCCAATCATAATCAACTTACCTTCCTCGAACTCGTAGGTATCGTTGAAAGCTGACTTGTTCAACAACATCTGAATTTCAGTTGCAGCTAATTCCTCTGGCGAAATAAGTTCATCGATCCCTAATTCCGAAAACTTGATAAGCTCCTTATTGTCAATGAACTCTGTATTCGAAACCCGAGCAACAGTTCTTTTACATCCTAGCTGTTTCGCCAACATACACAGGGTAATATTGGTGGTCTCCGATGATGTAACACCAATGACGAGGTCAGAATTATACACCTGGGCATCCTTAAGCATGGCAATAGAAGTAGCATCACCCTTTAATACCCTAATATCTAAATGGTTATCGGCATATGACAAACTTTCCTTGTTCGTATCAATCAAGGTGATGTCCTGAGATTCGTAAGAAAGTAATTTTGCTAAATGAAAGCCGACTTCACCTGCGCCTGCAATTATAATTTTCATCTAATAAGGTAGTTGTTGTTTATAGCTTGAGAATAAAATTCTCAGAGGATAACTAAAGAGAGGCGTCATTTTAGGCGCGATAGCTTTTTTACGGCTCATTTTGTAAAATTTGCAAGTATTTAATTTGCAACACAAAATTACACAAATTTTCGGCATGCACGATAGAATATTCACCAAAACTGGCTATCGTCAAGATATGCCCTTGGTATGTTAGTGAGCTAATTGGTTAGTAGAGTCATTGTTTGTACGTATGCGCTTATCAGAGGTGCTCTTTTTTTTCTAACAGCTCTGTTCCTTTCTTTTTCCCGTGCTTCTTCTTTGTTCTTTTCTCCCTACTACACGCACTATTATTCATTTCAAAAAAAAGTATATTTGTGCAAAATTACTAAAATGGCTAAAAAAGTGATTCCGTATAAAGATTCTGAACTTGGAAAAAAAGAACAAATAACAAAAATGTTCGACGCCATTTCTAAGGAGTACGATGGTTTAAATCGGGTTATTTCTTTCGGAATCGACATAAAATGGAGAAAACGAGTGGTCAAAATCCTTGAGAAGAAGAAACCCAAAACTATTTTGGACGTTGCAACGGGAACCGGGGATTTGGCCATAAATTTAATACAAACTGGGGCTGAAAAAATTGTAGGTCTTGATATATCACCAGGAATGCTGGCGGTGGGCCAAAAGAAAATTCTAGAAAAAGAATTGCAGGGCACCATTGAAATGATTGTTGGCGATAGTGAAAATCTCCCCTTCCCAGAGGATAATTTTGATGCGGTCACCGTAGCCTTTGGCGTGCGTAACTTTGAGACTCTTGAAAAAGGGCTGGCAGAAATATATCGGGTACTTAAGCCCTCAGGAACTTTTATTGTACTGGAAACCGCCGTACCTACAAAGACCCCATTCAAACAGGGGTATCATTTTTACACGACCTATATACTTCCTAAAATAGGTAGATTGTTCTCCAAAGACGATTCGGCATATGCTTATTTATCAGAATCTGCCTCGGTTTTCCCCCATGGTGAAGTATTCAACAATATTTTACGTAAAATCGGGTTTATAAATATAGAAAACAAACCCCAAACGTTCGGGGTTGCATCTATATATATTGCCACAAAAGCTCATAATGGGCAT
>JASFYU010000174.1:0-17310 GCA_045046905.1 Flavobacteriaceae bacterium
AAAAATACCAATATCAATAATCAAACAAAATGGGGTTTTTATAGAGACTATAACCAAAAAGCCAAAAGCCCTTTTGGAACTGGTAGTTTAAAATAAAAACTGTTTAGCTCACCGTATGTTTTAAAAGGCCCTAATCTAGTGCTCTAAAGTGTATAGAATCGACTCCTTAATTTTATAAAAAGGGCTATGTAGGCGTGTAACTATAAATCACCAAAATTCAAATACAGAATAGTCTAGTCTCCAAGAGGGTGCCTTAAAACCTTAATTTCACTTATTTCCCGTAGAAAATCGGAGAAAAAAGATACATGGAAAGTCATATTGAAATGTCGGTAGTTCGCTTTGAAGGCATTTCGTATTAAAATAAAGCCCCGGAAAAAGAAAGAGATTATTATGTGTAGTTAGCTTAATGCAAAAGAAAAGAGGAATATAAAGAACAATTTTTGGGCGTAATTGCCAGAAAATAAAAGTCAAAAACTCGAAGCAATCTTGCCTGACCATAAGACGGGCTGACCAAACCCACTAGTGGGTTTACATAAGATAAGCCCAGAAAATACCTAAGTAATTTCCGGACCTATTGATTAGGCTAGTGTTTATTACTTTGAACTAATAGTTACTTTTATAAGGTTTGAAATGGTAGGTACATGATCACCGATTTCTGTTTCTTCTGCTATATTTCCATTTTCTGCCTCACCAGTATTTGCAGCGCTTTGTCTTGGTGCTTGGTAATTTCCTGCGCCTGCATACTCATCTACTTCGGTTCCTGCATCGTACAATTTGAGCATACTGCTTATATCTCCGGATAGGGGCACGCTTGCATTGAACAATTCAATCGCATCACCCCCGATAAACCAATCATTTGATTGTACGAGCATGGTTGCAAAACTTAGGTTATCTCCTTCTTCTGCAGTGAACGTAAAAGAATAAGAAGCTCCAGGTAATAATACCCCTGCTGCTGATGATCCGACTGGGGTATTAAAAGAGGTGGTAAAACTTGAAGAATCTCCATCTTCTGCCAATGCTTCAAGACCGGCCGAAGCCTCTGCCCCTTCTACAAATATGGTGTTGTTACCAATACTATAAGCGCCGGGAGCAAAAGGAGAAACAAATCCGCTTATAGGAGATAGCTCATTGTACGAAATCTCATTATTGCCATCCTCGGCGATATTCTCCAAGCCGTCAGAAGCAGTTTCCCCCTTCGTAAATAGAGGAACTTGATCCATAGAATGTAGTACCCAAACCCCAGGAGCAAAAGGTGATCCTAATGCTAAGGCATTGGTGAGGTTTTCAATAGTAAGGGTGAAAGCTGTACCGCCGTCGTGTGCTAAGCTTACTTTTATAGCCTCTGAAACAGTAGGGTAGGTATAGCCATCAGCAATATCACCGATTAGGGCAACCATGCCGTTTTCATTCATGCCCGTATTGGCTGCGGCTTGTCTTGGGGGCTGGTTTTCACCAACGCCAGGCTCTTCATTTACCTCAGTGCCTGCATCCCAAAGGTAGATAGATGAGGTGATATCACCACTTAAGGGAGCACCATCTTCATCATAAAGGGGAATGCCATTTTCAAGGGGGGCATAAAATAAATCATTCGATTGCACATACATGGTAGCAAAACTCAGCAAATGTCCTTTACCTGCATTGAACGTTATAGACTCACTATCACCGGGCATAATTAAACCCGTTTTGCCAGTGTCGAAATACGACTTGGCTTCAATGACGTTTTCAAGGGTTACTGTAAATTCTGCAGTGCTTATCTTTGTATTTGGGTCGGTCATACCATCATTATCATCACTATCGCAAGAGATAAATAAAGCAAGCGTTAACAAACCAAGAAATAATGGGTGTACATTTTGTTTTAACATAGAGGGTTTAGTGTTTTATTATAAATTAAATTATGGGGCTAAAGTACTAGTGGCATATTACGGTAGGGTCACAAACTATTCACATTAGTATCACGGTTATTTTGAATAGGTGCTTTGTTGAAGCCATATAAAGATGTTTTATGGGCATTAATTTGGTTTAAAAAAATGATAAATTTGACAAAAGAATTTATACTCATTTTAACCATAAAGTGAGTCACAGAAAATAAAATTGCTTTTTTGTCTTATCCCTTTTTCGAGTTATTTGAATGGCCATACGTACCTGCCGTAGGTAGGGCTGCCTAAATAAATGAGTAAAGTGATACAACTAAAAGCCTGTGTAGAGCGAAGCCGAAGCATGATTGCGTTTGAATGATTTCGTTTATGGTTAAATGGGTAGTATAGCGGTATTCGTGATTGCATGAGTGTCATACAGGCACTTCTTGACTAGAATTTAACTAAACATGGGAAAATTATATTTAGTACCTACTCCAATTGGAAATTTAGAGGATATGACCTTGAGGGGCATACGTATTTTGAAGGAGGTAGATTTAATTTTGGCTGAGGACACGCGTACCAGTGGAAAGCTCTTGCAGCACTTCGAAATTAGTACGCCCATGCAAAGCCATCATATGCACAATGAGCATAAAACGGTGGGGAATATTGTAAAAAGAATCTTGGCAGGAGAACAGGTGGCCCTTATTTCAGATGCCGGTACCCCAGCAATTTCGGACCCTGGGTTTTTACTGACCCGTGCCTGTGTAAAAAAGGGCATTCAGATTGATTGTTTGCCCGGTGCTACCGCTTTTGTACCTGCCTTGGTCAATAGTGGACTGCCAAATGATAAATTTGTCTTTGAGGGTTTTCTTCCCGTAAAAAAGGGGCGACAAACCCGACTAAGAGTATTGGCCGAAGAGCCCCGGACCATTATTTTCTACGAATCGCCACATAAGTTGTTAAAAACACTTGCTCATTTTTGTGAGTATTTTGGTGAAGATCGGCCAGTTTCCGTTTCTCGAGAACTCTCCAAATTGTATGAAGAAACAGTTCGTGGAACGGTAAAAGAAGTGTTGGAGCATTATACCGTGCATTTGCCCAAAGGGGAAATTGTGATTGTAGTTGGAGGGAAAAGGTAAGTTTTTTTGAGTTGGTTTTTTTTAAGGAGTCTCTGTTCTACAGTGTGAGGTTCTTTTTAGTTTCGCCAATGAATCTAAGCTGACCGCCAGAGTCTAAACATAAATATAGAGGATAGTACTTTAAACTTGAGTTCGTACTCAGGTTTAAATACGCATACCCCTGGTTTACTTCAGGTCTCGGATTTTTAGTTGCAGGCTCGTAACCCCCTGCCATTCATTCTCATCAAGCGAAAAAATAGCACTAAAAGGCTTGCCATTTTTTAGCAATGAGCGTTTATCTCCTAGATTAAATCCAATACCGCCAATAGGTGGACTTCCGTTTTGAGTAACCGAAAGCTTCAGGTGTTTTTTATCCTCACCCACGCCTTTGGCATAACCGGTATCACGTAAATTTTCAGCCATAAAGACCGGGGTCATATTTCCTGGGCCAAAAGGGGCAAACTGCTTAATGATCCGCATGAGTTTAGGGCTAATGTCTTTCATCTCAATTTGGGTATTGACGGTGATTTCTGGAATGAGCAAACTAGGGTCGATTGTCTCGGAGACCACCTTTTCAAACTGTTTTTTAAACGCGAGGTATTGGTTTTCCTTCATGGTCAATCCGGCGGCATATTTATGGCCCCCAAACTGTTCGATGCAATCGGCACAACCTTCCAAGGCATTGTACACATCAAAACCTTTTACGGATCGCGCCGAGGCCGCCAATTTATCGCCGCTTTTTGTAAACACCAAAGTGGGGCGGTAATAGGTTTCGATTAATCGCGAGGCAACAATGCCAATGACCCCTTTGTGCCAAGTATCTTTATACACTACTGATGTACACCCCTCTTGCTCATTATTCGCCTCTATTTGCAACAAGGCTTCTTGGGTGATTTCTTTATCAAGATCTTTTCGGTCATTATTGAACTTTTCAATTTGCCCGGCAAAGGTTATGGCCTGCTCCATGTCATTTTCGGTCAATAGGTCTACGGCATGTTGGCCGTGCTTCATACGACCAGCCGCATTGATTCGGGGAGCAATGGCAAAAACTACATCGGTAATCGTGAGTTTTGTTTTATTCAGTTGATCAATGATTGCCTTGAACCCCGTTCTTGGGTTCGTATTGATTACCCTGAGACCGTGAAAGGCCAGCACCCTGTTTTCTCCTGTTATCGGAACAATATCGGCCCCAATGGCAGTAGCCACCAGATCGAGATAGGGAATAAGGTCATTAATGGTCTCTCCTTGTTTTGAGGCCAAAGCCTGCACCAATTTAAAACCTACCCCACAGCCACATAGCTCATCATAAGGATATTCACAATCGTCTCGTTTAGGGTCTAAAATTGCGACCGCATTTGGCAAATGTTCTCCGGGTCTATGGTGGTCGCAAATAATAAAATCAATATTTTTCTCTTTGGCATACTCTACTTTATCAATGGCTTTCACACCGCAATCAAGGGCAATAATCAATGAAAAATCATTGTCAGATGCAAAATCAATTCCTTTGATTGATATGCCGTATCCTTCGTCATAACGATCAGGAATATAGGTTGCTACATTCGGGTAATACGTCAATAGATATGAAGAAACCAAAGCCACCGCCGTGGTACCGTCTACATCATAGTCGCCAAAGACCAAAATGTTTTCATTGTTGACAATAGCCTTTTCGATACGCTCAACAGCGACACTCATATCTTTCATTAAAAAAGGATCGTGTAAATCAGATAATTGCGGACGAAAGAAATTTTTGGCCTCTTCATAGGTCGAAATACCACGTTGCAATAACAATTGTGCTACCAGACCGTCGACTTTTAGGGCATTGGCCAACTTGCTTATACTCTCTTGTTCCGGTTGAGGCTTGATTGTCCAGCGCATATTATTTGACGTTCGATGGTTTTAACTAGTTGAACTCAGGTTATTAGGTATCACCAAGGCCTTTTCAGTTTTTCTAATTAGAGAATATGTGATACATATATGAGCGAAATAATAGGTGGGCGAAATCAGAAAATTAAACTTGTCGTACTCTAAAAATTCTTTTAAGGCAATGATAGTATCAGAGAATAATATTAAGAAAATTCCAAAGACATACATCCATTTTACAAAATAACCTCCCTTGATTCCTATAGACGCCCCTAAAGAAACGCAAGAAATTAGTAAATAAATCAGTGATGCCAGCATGAGTCTCTGGTCAGTAAAAGTAGGGTACAACATAAGGCAGAAAAATGTCAGATATACCCCCAGCAAGAGCAAGGTAAATTTCCATTTTATTTGTCCGTTCATTAAGGCAAACACCAAATAACCTATATGGGCTACAAAATACAAAGCAACCCCCTTAGCAAACATTAGGCTATCTCCGTTTGTATTAGACAAGAACCAATCGCCAAGAATAGAAAACAAAAATGCTGTAATAATCATCCAAGTGTCCTTGGCTAGTTTAGCCATTCTGAAGTTGAGTATACAAATGATGATTATTCCTATTCCTGCTGTTCCTGATTTAAAAACAAAGCTAGAGGTTGTTATTCCTAAAATTAACAGAATGAATGAACATAGTAATAGGCCGTATACCCAATTTTTTTTAACCCCCATAGTTTTTTAGTTAGTTACCATAATATTGGCCTGTAAATCATGTGACATACCTTTTCAAAACAAACGATATCAGCCGCAAAATTAAGCAATCACTCTTCTGGGTCATACGATTTATTCCGCATTGATTTGTGTTTGAGTTTGTCCTTTGAATTTGAATTCTCCCTTTGTATTTGAGTTTGTACTTTATTTTTTATGAAATATCGTCTTAATCTCTAACTTGGCAAATGCACGAAACATTTCAATAACCCCGCAATATTTTTCTATGGATAAATCAACGGCGCGCTGCAATTTTTTTTCATTAAGATTAGTGCCGTGAAAATGGTATTCAATACTAACAGCATCATAGTGTTTCGGATGCTCCTCAGTAAGGTTGGCAATGGTATCAATTTGAAATTCATCGACCTGCAACTTCATTTTTTTAATCAGAGATGCCACATCTAATCCTGAGCAACCGGCCAAAGCAGAAAGCATCAAAGATTTTGGCCTTAAACCGGCACTGCCCTCGGCAGTATCTATTAATAAAGTATTGCCTGAGATATTCGTGCTCTCAAAAGCCATTTCTCCAAGCCATTTGGTGGTAATATGATTTGTCATGCGCTGTTTTTTTCGTTTCTTGTAGAAGTAAAAATACGATAAAACACTACACTATGCCATTGGTAAAACCCCTTAATCCCAACCACGATAACGAAACTAAAAACTTGGCTAAATTTTTTAACGAAACCCTAGGGTTTTGTCCAAATTCAGTCTTGACCATGCAGCATCGCCCTGCCATATCAAAGGCTTTTATCACCCTCAATAAAGCGGTGATGGCCAATGAAGGCCGCGTGACCTCGGCCTTAAAACGCATGATTGCATGGGGAAGTAGTAATGCCACAGGATGCCGTTATTGCCAAGCGCATGCCATACGTGCTGCGGAACGTTACGGAGCAGAACAGGAACAATTGAACAATATTTGGGAGTACAGAACCCACTCCTCTTTTTCAGAGGCAGAAAGAGTTGCCCTAGATTTTTCCGTATTGGCCTCTCAGGCACCCAATGCCGTGGATTCCGAAATCAAAAAACGACTCTACCAATATTGGAACGAGGGGGAAATTGTAGAAATGCTAGGGGTGATTTCACTCTTCGGTTATTTAAACCGCTGGAATGATTCTATGGCAACCTCCATCGAAGATGGAGCCATAGCAAGCGGTGAGCACTATTTAGGAAAACATGGCTGGGAGAAAGGAAAACATATTTGATTATCATTCTTGCTAAAACAAGCATTTAAACCAATTCGCTGTAGGTAATTATAGAAAAACAAAGACATGCACAAAAACCCAGAGCTCGAATTAGCTTTTGACTTTGTAAAAAAAACAGACCGTACTATCTTTCTAACTGGGAAAGCAGGAACGGGAAAAACAACTTTTTTACATGCTATAAAGGCCGAATCCTTAAAGAGATCGGTGGTAGTAGCCCCCACTGGGGTAGCCGCAATCAATGCAAAAGGGGTTACTATACATTCGTTTTTTCAAATGCCTTTTGGCCCAATTTTACCCGAAGAAGCACAAACACAGCATACAAAGGCCTCTTTTCAACGAAAGTTCAATAGAACAAAAATAGATATCATCAGATCTCTGGATCTATTGATTATAGATGAAATTAGTATGGTTCGAGCCGATTTGCTCGATGGCATCGACCAAGTCTTACGGCGTTATAAAAATAGAAATCAAGTCTTTGGAGGCGTACAAGTATTAATGATTGGTGATTTGCAACAACTCTCGCCCGTAGTAAAAGAAAATGAATGGGCATTGTTAAAGCCGTACTACGCTACCCCATATTTTTTTAGTAGTAAAGCGTTTCAACAGTGCAATGCCATCAGCATAGAACTAAAACATATATATCGACAAGACAACGAAAAGTTTATTAAAATTCTAAATGAGATTAGGAATAACAAGCTTTCTCAAAAATCGGCAGACGAACTGAATACGCGGTATTTACCCAATTTTTCACCCGCAAAGGATGAGGGTTATATTACCTTGACAACACATAACAACAGGGCAACTGCAATGAACACTACGGAGCTTCAAAAGATTACCTCCAAAAGTTATTTCTACAAGGCCGTAGTTGAAGGAAAATTTCCGGAATATGCTTTTCCTACTCATGAAAAATTAGAACTAAAAAAAGGGGCGCAAGTGATGTTCATTAAGAATGATAGTTCTCTTGAAAAAAGATATTTTAACGGTAAAATCGGTAGTATTGTTTCCCTTGATAAAGATGAAGTTATAGTCCATTGTCCTGATGATGAATTTGATATTGTCACCACCAGCGAAACTTGGGAAAATGTCAGTTATTCAATCAATCAAGAAACCAAAGCAATTTCAGAGAATGTCACTGGTTCTTTTGTGCAAGTTCCGTTACGTCTTGCATGGGCGATTACCATTCATAAAAGCCAGGGTCTTACCTTTGAAAAAGCCATTATTGATGCCCAAGCATCTTTCGCCCACGGGCAAACCTATGTGGCATTAAGCAGATGTAGAACACTTGAAGGAATTGTATTAAAAAGTGCAATCAATCAAAGCAGTATCATCAACGATACCAGAGTGACATCATTCAACAAAAATGTAGAAGAGAATACACCAAACACCGAAATATTAAATGAGTCTCAGAAAATATTTCAGCTGAACCTCATCAAAGAATTATTTGATTACTACGCTTTTTTATAT
The DNA here is from genome assembly GCA_045046905.1 of Flavobacteriaceae bacterium. Taxonomy (GTDB): domain Bacteria; phylum Bacteroidota; class Bacteroidia; order Flavobacteriales; family Flavobacteriaceae; genus JASFYU01. The sequence continues at coordinate 8,263 of JASFYU010000174.1, forward strand.
CCCGTAAAACGCTTAATAGACCTTTTTTACACCAATAAAAGTAGTATTAAGGGCAATATCATTGATCCCTTGCTTCATATAAAAGATGAAGGCATCACCAAATTATTGCAGATTGGAAGTGGTTTTAGTGCTCAACTAAGAGAATTAAGTACAAAAGTACAGGCTCCTGAAAAGGACGCCATGGTACAAGAACGAATTAAAAAAGCGCTGACCTACTTTATAGAATATACCGAAAACCATATTAAAAGCCCCTTAAAAGACCTAAACTTCTCCACAGAAAATAAGGCAGTCGACAAAGACATTAAAAAGCAACTACAGCTATTACAAGAGCTTTTATCTTATAAGTTATATTGTCTTAATGGTTTAAAAGAGGGCTTTTCCACTGCAATATATTTAGCATTACGGGCAAAGGCGATTTTACAAAAAAGTACGACACCTAGCGTTAAAAAAGAATATTCGACCACTACAGAACACCCCATATTATTTTCTGCCTTACGGGGCTTGCGCGGTGTTTTTGCCGAGGAAAATGATGTGGAACACTACCAGATTTTCACTCAGAAATCATTGTACGAGATGTGCGAAATACTACCCACAACTACAAAACAGCTGCGCGCCATTAACGGAATGGGAAAAGTGAGGGTACAAAAATACGGTGCTGAAATTCTTGAGGCCATACAACGGTATTGCGATACTAATGCCATTGAACCCAAAGAAGACGTAGCAGAAAAGAAAACACCTAAAAAAGGAGAGACGCACCTACTATCATTTCAATTATTCAAAGAGGGATTGTCAGTGGCTGAAATCGCGACAAAAAGAGGTTTGGTGAATGGTACCATAGAGGCACACCTGATAAAATTTGTGGTCACAGGAGAATTAGAAATCACCGACCTAATGCCCGAGGAAAAGTACTTGGAACTAAAAAAGATAATGCTGGAAACCAAGTATGAAAACACCAATGACCTCAAACGAAAAATTGATGACAAGTTTACCTATAATGAGATTAGGATGGTCGGGAAAGCGCTAAATTCATAGAAATTAGCAAATAGACGCTAGAACGCTTGGCTGTCAGATGTACTAACCATCTCTTCATCTGTGCTGAAATTCAGGAGATAGATTTTGCTTTTCTATAGACCAAAATAATTCTATACGACTATCTGATAGCTAATATTCCTTGTAACCAATATCAGAAAATATAATCAATATTCTTATATAGGAGATCAAGTTCTTTAATTAGCCTATTTTTATCGTCTTTAAGACAAAACCTATGGAAAAAATATTTGATATTATAGCAAAGAACAGAGCTATTTTGTTTAAAATTTTAACAGAAACCCCAAGAGAAGAATTACTAAAAATACCCCAGGGGTTTAATAATAATATCTGGTGGAACATCGCTCATGTGGTAGTTACAGAACAGTTATTAGCGTATAAGATGAGTGGTCTTCCCATGAATATCGAAGATGCCCTAGTTGATAAATTTAGAAAAGACACCACGCCTGATGGCACGGCAACAGAGGAAGAAATAAAGAAAATAGAAACGCTTTTGGCCTCCCTTCCCAAGCAGACTAAAACAGATTATGAAAATGGATTTTTCAAAGTGTTTAAGGAGTATACAACAACGCCTAATGTTACTTTACAAAGTGTAGAAGATGCCTTGGCTTTCAATGTATTTCATGAAGGCTCACATTTAGGGTCTATTTTAGCACTTAAAAGAGCAATTACCAACTAAACCCTGCTTAGGTCTAGCTGCTTCTGTAGGGCTGTGCCTGCCTGTGGCAGCATAATTGGTTTTAAAAATTTATTGAGGTTTTTCGTATAGAACTTGAATAATACGTGCCACTAATCTCTATATTTACGAACAATCCTAAACAGGAGTATATGAAAAGTATCGCGTTTTTATATTTATGTATTTGTATCTCCCTTATGGGCTGTAAGAACAAGGAGAAAGCAGTACCTACTGAAGAAAAAGAAAACAGACCACCAAATATCGTCATCATTTATGCTGACGACCTAGGTTTTGGAGATGTAAGTAGTTATGGCTCTACTGAATTATTGACCCCCAATATAGACCGTATTGCCAAGGAGGGCATTCGATTTACAAATGGGTATGCCACATCTCCTACCTGTACTCCGAGCAGGTATGCTCTGCTTTCAGGCAGTTATCCTTTTCGCAAGACTAGGGCAAAGGTTTTACCGGGGAACGCCCCCTTACTTTTTGATCTGGGCAAGCAAACACTGCCTTCTATGCTTCAGAAGGCTGGCTATAAAACAGGAGTCGTAGGTAAATGGCATTTGGGATTAGGCGATGCCGATATGGATTGGAATGGTACTATTGCTCCGGGTCCTTTAGAAATAGGATTCGATTATGCCTATATCATGGCATCTACAAATGACAGGGTCCCCTCAGTTTATGTTGAGGACCATGCCTTGGTAGGTTTAGACCCCAATGACCCTATCGAAGTGAGCTACAAAGAGAATTTTACCGGGGAACCTACAGGCAGAGAAAACCCAGAGTTGCTAAAGTTGCATCCAAGCCACGGGCATGATATGAGCATACATAATGGTATTTCACGTATCGGATTTATGCGTGGAGGCAAATCAGCCCTCTTTACCGATGAGGATATGGGCGATGATTTTCTTAAAAAAGCCATTGAATATGTTACCGATAATAAAGACAAACCCTTTTTTCTTTTGTATGCTCTGCACCAACCCCATGTACCTAGAGTGCCACATCCACGTTTTGCAGGCACATCTGGTCTAGGGCCAAGAGGTGATGTTATTGTAGAAGCCGATTGGGAAGTGGGCCAATTTTTAGATGCTTTGGACAAACTTGAATTGGCCGAAAACACCATTTTGATTTTCTCAAGTGACAATGGGCCAGTATTAGATGACGGCTATCGTGACGATGCGGTAACAAAAATAGGAAAGCATACCCCTAGAGGAGGACTAAGGGGCGGAAAATATAGCTTGTTCGATGCAGGAACCCATGTGCCGTTCATGATACGCTGGAAAGGCACCATCATGCCCGGGGTATCTGATGCGCTGGTATCACAACTAGATTTTACGGCTTCTTTTGCCGCACTAACAGGCCAAGACAACGAAACCCCTGACAGTAAAGATATTTTAAATGCCTTTCTGGGGAAATCTCAAAAAGGAAGGGAAGCTATAATTTTGGGGCAAAACGATATTTTTACGTTTCGCAAAGGAGATTGGATTCTTATTCCACCCCATAAGGGGCCTAAAATGACCAATGAATATGTCAATATCGAGACCGGTAGAAATCAAGATTATCAATTATACAATGTAAAAACAGACCCCGGACAGCAAAATAATCAGGCTAAAAGCCATCCTGAAAAACTAGAAGAACTAAAATTGGCTTTTGATAAAGAGAAAATTTAACAACCGCATTTCTCCCGTAAAAGAGAGCGTCTTTATTGCCTGCATTTACAGCCGAATTGGCCTTATATTTCTTTTTCGGTAAAGGGAATATTGGCATTGCAGATTTCTAATATCAATGCACTGAGCTGCGTTTGAAATAATTCTAAAGTTAGGGGGCTTATTTCGCTATTCTTAATTCTACTGCTCTTCTTATCTTTTGTCGCAAACTTTAAAAGTCCGGAACTTAAATTTTTAAAAGAGATGATGCCCGCTTCCATACCTTCATTAAAATGGGTGTCATTGTACATTAATGCATAACATAATAATTGAAAGGCCTTGCTATGGCTGTAGTCTGCCGTTATTTCTTGCCAATCTACAATTTCCACATCGGTTGCGACCACTTTTCCGGTCTTGTAATCTATAATGCGTATGCTGCCATCAATTTCATCAATACGGTCTAGTTTTCCCTTTAAGAATACCGGAAAATCTATTCCAGGGATATCAAGCTCTAATTTGAGTTTTTCTTCAAGGCCGATTATTTTAATCTGATGCTTTCGAACCTCTTCTATTTCGAGACCTATAAAATTCTCAATGTACTTTAGGATAACATTAAAAGCAATCAGGTTTTTGCCTTTTGTAAAAGTACCATCCGAGTAACTTTTTGAAAAATGATGACTGACCCTATGCTTTATTTTTGTTTTCATTTCTATAAGAGACTCTTCGGTTAGGTATTTTCTCAAAACCGGCCTATAAAGGTCTTCTAAGGTGTCGTGTAGGATCGTGCCAAATGTATTTGAGGCAATGGAGTCCTCTACTGCCAGTATATCATCGATACGGAGTAAGTTTTGTTTATAAAAATCAATCGGATTTCGAATGTAATTACTTAATGAGGAGGGCGAAAATCCTTTATTTGCATGATTTTTTATAATTTGAATCAAATCTACATCTTTGGCTATGATTTCGATAATCTTGGTGGTAGGCCTTATCTCAGGTGCTGCAATAATTTCTGTTATATGATTAGATATGTTCTCATCAGTCAGCATCTGTGTGATCAGACGACTTTTTTCACCTCCTTCTAAAACATCGGGTTCAGTGTTATAGAGGATATAAATATTCTTGGCTCTTTGCAACAGCCTGTAAAAATGGTAGGTGTATACGGCATCTTTATCCTTGTAGGTGGGCAAACCGAAGCCGGTTTTTAAATCGAAAGGGATAAAAGAATTATTCGATTTTCCAGAAGGAAGAATTCCCTCGTTGACCGAGCTTATAATAATGGTTTCAAAATCAAGATTTCTACTTTCTAGCATCCCCATGATTTGGAGTCCATCTAAGGGGTCTCCTTGAAAATTTAGGGTTTCCGAAGATAAAAGTTCTTTGTAAAGACTTGATAGCGACTTTATATCTGTGATAAAATCGTACTCATTAATTAAATCTAAAATCTGATTGAACAAGCCATTAAAGCGGTATAAATATTCTAAGGTCAAGGAATTTTCAGAAGGCTCAGTTTTTAATCTTAGTTCTGAGATAATGGTCAAACATCTTTCGACAAAGGCTAAAGGAGTACCTTGATTCTTAAAAAAGAGCAGTGCGATATTGCGCGTATTACCCCTTGTAAGCGATTGTAATTTTTCAGGCCCTATATGGGTTAAATTTTTCTTTTTTATCTGCTGACTCAAATACAATGCAGTATTGATTTGCTCGTCTCTTAATAGCGTATTAACAAAGGGATGCGCTAAAAAAACAAGTAGTTTTTGATAGTGCCAGCCTTCGGTATCAATAGTAGTATATAATTCTAAAAACTGGTTGAATACACTGGCTAAGGGCGTATTTCGCAAGGGGTAGCCCATGGTTATGTTAACCGCCTCGATTTCTTTAGGAATCGAGTTGATAATTGGGTTGAGTAATGCTTCATCACTAAGTACTACCGCGGTATTTTCAAGTGATTTCGGAGAATCGGTATGTAGTTTCTTCAGGAGGTTACCTATATATTTAGCCTGCGATATATTTTTTGGAACTCCGATAATATTAATATTCTTATCGCTAGTACTATAGTTTGAACTTATACCTTTAAGATCAGTAGTTTTAAAATGACTCCAGCTGTTTTTGTATTTACGTATAAAGTAGGCTGCATCGTGAATAGGATCATTTAGGAAATAGGTATCTATATCCCAGTAAATATCTGCTTTCGAAGTAGATAACATGCTTTGAATAATGTGATTTTCAGCGGTGTTGAGGGCGTTGAAACCCATAAAAACATGGGTTTTAAGGTTATTCGATTGATATCTGCCCAAAGCATCACATGCCTGCCTATATACAAGTCCTTGGTGACCCAAACCTTGCGTTAATAGCCTTTTATTGAAATTATGGTAAAGAACTTCGAGGTGTTTCCAAAAGCGAAGGTAATCTTCCATCATTTGGGTTCTTTCATTCTCTGGTGACCAGTGATTGATTTCTAATATGGCTGATAAGTTTGAAAAAATTGCTGAAGGGTCAATTAGATGCCTATCAATTTCATTGAAATCTTGTAGAAGGGTCTGCCCCCATGTGCAAAAGGAAAAGAAACTATCTTTTTCGCCGCGAATGTGGTCAAGGTAAGTGCGGTAAAGTTCAAAAAGTTGTTGTGTATTGCTTGCATAGGAAATGCCCGATATCTTTTCTACGAATTCTTCGATACTGTATATCTCGGGTGAGAATATAGTTTTGGCCGTGGTCTTGGCAATAGTATTTTTTAGAAATGTACCCGCACGTTTACTAGGGAGCACAAAAATAATATCAGCAATAGTATCATGTTTCTCTATGATATCTTTTACAATCTTTTCTATGAAACTTTGCATGCTTAAATGTACATAATCTTCAGGGCAAGCTTATCAGTAATTCGAAAAAGGAAATGTAGTTGAGTTAGATTTCAATCAAATAAAAAAAGCTCCGCATTTGCGGAGCTTTTTCTTACTTGTACTAAGAGCTTTTATCTTCCTTATTTTACTAAGTTGATTTCTACTCTTCTGTTTGCTTTTCTACCACTTCTAGTATTGTTTGTAGCGATAGGCTTGTCTTCACCAAGACCTACAGCAGATAATCTAGATGCTGCAATACCTTTATCTACTAAAAATTCTTTTACGGAAATAGCTCTTGATTCAGAAAGACTCTGATTCAATTTAGCACTACCTACGCTGTCAGTGTGACCTTCAACGGTAAACTTAGCAGTTGGGTATTCTTTCAAGATAGTAATGATATCAACCATTACAGAAGTAGATGTTGCTTGAATTGAAGATTTACCAGTATTGAACAAGATTGTTCTAGCATAGTCATTCAATTTCTTTTGAACCTCTTCAGTTACTTCTGGGCAACCTTGATTAGCTACAGTACCGGCAACGTCTGGACATTTATCATCTTTATCCAATACACTGTCACCGTCTTTATCGGCCCATGGGCATCCTTTGTTTTCAGCAGGACCAGCTTCATTAGGACAAGCATCATCCTTATCAGCAACACCATCACTATCAGCATCTGGGCAACCAGCTAATGCTGCAAGACCAGCTTCATTAGGACAAGCATCATCTTTATCGGCAATACCATCGCCATCAGCATCAGGACAACCGTTCATTTCTTTAGAACCAGCTTCATTAGGACAGCTATCCTTGCTATCTTCGATACCATCACCGTCAGCATCTGGGCAACCGTTGAAAGCTTCTAGACCAGCAACCTCAGGACAAGCATCATCTTTGTCATAAACACCATCGCCATCAGTATCAGTTCCGCCAAATTTAATAGCAAGACCAGCCATATGTTGCCAGTGTGTTGCCAAATAATCTTCAAAAGCATTTTTATATGAAGTCTGTACCGTAAGACCAATATTTTCAGTAAACCAAAAATTGATACCTACACCGGCGTTAGCCGTACCTGCTCCAATTTCATCTATCCAAGTATAACCACCACCTACTTCTACGAAAGGATCGATAGTTTTATTTTTCAAGAAATTATATTTAATTGTACCATCTATGGCATAATGCGAAAGGTCATCAACACTGGTGTCACCCCATTTGCTGATTTTATTCAAAGAACCTCTGGCTCCAATCGAAAAACCACCACCTACTGATTTAGATACTCCAATATAAGAAATGGATGGAAGAATATTCCAGTGATCAGTTGCATTGAAGAGTTCATTGCCGAAAGAACTTACATCGCTTGTAGGATATACGTCTATGGCATTTACCCCAAAGCTTACTTGTATTGGGTTATTCTCGTCTTGCGCTTGCATGTTGTTAAAACCTACTACTAGTAGGGCAACAACCAATAATTTGCTAAGATGTTTCATGTTCAAAATTTTAAGTTTAAGTGTTTATAAGATGCAAATGTAAGTTGTTAAATATTATTAACAAAATCAATTTCCTATTTTTTTTAACGTTTTATATAGAATAAATATAGCATTTAAACGATTTTTAAGGTTTTCCCCACTTCTATAAATGCCGCAATGGCCTTGTCTAGATGTTCTATTTTATGAGCGGCGGATAACTGTACGCGTATCCTTGCCTTATTTTTTGGCACTACAGGATAAAAGAAACCGATAACATAGATACCCCTCTCTAAAAGCATGTTCGCCATTTCTTGCGATAGTTTTGAATCATACAGCATTACGGGCACTATTGCCGAATCTCCATCAACAATATCGAAACCTGCTTTTTTTATCCCCTTTTTAAAGTAATCGGTGTTTTTTTGGAGTTTATCACGTAGCGAAGTATCGTTTTTTAACATATCGAATACTTTAATAGAGGCTCCTACAATGGCGGGGGCCAAGGAATTCGAAAAGAGATAGGGTCTAGATCGCTGTCGTAGTAGCTCTATAATCTCTTTTTTGCCTGTGGTATAACCGCCCATAGCGCCACCAAGTGCCTTGCCCAAAGTGCCTGTTATAATATCTATCCGATTCATTACGCCTTTCTCTTCTAGAGTTCCTCTACCAGTTTCGCCAATAAAACCGGTCGCATGGCATTCATCAATCATTACCATGGCCTCATATTTGTCGGCCAGATCACAAATTTTATCCAAGGGGGCTATTAAGCCGTCCATAGAGAACACACCGTCGGTTACAATAATTTTGAACCGTGCATTATCTGTATTAGCCTGCTGTAACTGCTTTTCAAGATCAGCCATATCACTATTGGCATAGCGGTATCTTTTTGCCTTACACAGGCGAACACCATCTATTATTGAGGCATGGTTGAGCGAATCAGAGATAATGGCATCCTCTGCGGTCAAGAGCGGCTCAAATACTCCTCCATTAGCATCAAAGGCCGCAGCATATAATATGGTGTCCTCGGCACCGTAAAAATCCGATATTTTTTTCTCGAGCTCTTTATGTATGTCTTGAGTACCACATATGAATCGAACTGATGACATGCCAAAACCGTGAGAATCCATGGCGTCTTTCGCGGCTTGAATTACTTCAGGGTTCGAGGATAGGCCCAAATAATTATTGGCGCAGAAATTTATGACTTCCTCTCCTGTTGAAATTTTGATGACCACATCTTGCGGCGATGTTAGTATTCTTTCCTTTTTATAGAGACCTTCTTTTTTTATAGTCGCTAATTCTTGTTGTAGGTGTTCCTTTATTTTTCCGTACATGTCTATAACTTTAAATGAATTCTGGTGTTATGGTATTCTCTATATATATAT
>JASFYU010000175.1:0-7959 GCA_045046905.1 Flavobacteriaceae bacterium
CTTTTTCTAATTGTTTAATTTCCATAATCCTTATATATTTCAACGGTACTTTGCTGCTGCTTCTTTTTCTTCTTCGATGTATTTCTGAATTTGCTTTTCTTCCCAATCTTTACTAAAGAGTGGATTTACAGAAAAAACCTTGAGTCCATGAAAAAAGAGTCCTATGCCCCAGAAAAACCAAACTGCAAAGGTTCCGAAATCAAAAAAAGCGTCTCCAAAAGATTCTCCATTATTTAAATTACCCATTATCTTAAACACAGAGAGTGCTACATTAACCATTAAGTAAGCCGTCAAATGCTTATAAAAACCCTTTAACTCTTCCACCTTCTTTCTAGCTTTTCTTCTTCGTTTTCTATCTTTATTATCTTCTATTAGTTCCATGTGTTTTGATTTTTATCTTCGTTCATAAATTCATTAATTTTACGTTCTTCCCAGTTTTTACCTAAAAACGGATTAAAATCGAAAGCTTTAATCGCTTGAAACACTATACCTATTCCCCAACCGAATGCAGCCCAGAGAAACCACATATTCTGCCATTGATTCGTGTAATAGTTAATACCCGCCAAGAAGCATATAAAAAAAACATACGAAATAAGACTTGTATAGAATTTCTTAACCGCCTGCGCCTTTTCTTTTGCTCTGAAATATTTATTTTCTTGATTTGAATAATTCATTTTGAGGTTTGTTTTTGTTCGCTACAAATTTCAGGTATTCGTAGTCTTTTTCGAATTCTTTCTGACTCAATTGTTTGTTTTAAAGGATGAACTGTCGACTATCGCCATTTAGGCATAGAGAGGGTTTAAAATTTATCATCCTCCATGTATTTCTTAATCTTACGCTCTTCCCACCCTTTACCCAAAAGCGGGTTATAACCAAAGACTTCCATACCGTGAGTGACCACACCAAACCCCCAACCAAACATCGGAAATAGCACCCAGGGAAAGCCTGACGTATTATAATTCAAAATCGCCAGAAAAGGTATGACAATACAGTATGCCAAAAGATTACCATAAAACCCTTTAACTTTTTCTACGTGTTCTTTTGCTTTTTTATATAATTTGTCATCGATATGCACTTGCTGGGTATGTATTATTTTGACTTGTTTTGTCAATATGGGGAGCTGCACGATGAATTCCTCTTTTGTTTTATTTATAACCACCTGCCTATCTGTTAAAATACCATAACGCTGTCTGATATTTTGAAGCCCTACCCCACTACCCTTCTTGACTACTTGTTTTTCTTGTACATTGTTGCTAACCACTAATTTTCCATCTTCTTCGGTTACTTTGATATGTAAGGGTCTGTCAGCAGTTACTACATTATGTTTTACAGCATTCTCAAGCAACAACTGAAGCGACAAGGGAACAATTTTAGCTTCAGGATCAGAACTTGCCTCTAGAATCTCTAAAACAATACTATCCTCGAAACGCATTTTCAATAATCGAACATAGGTTTTTGCAAATTTCAGCTCTTCATCAACACTAACTAAATCTTTGTTTTTTTGTTCAAGTACGTAGCGGTATACTTTTGATAATGAAGTAGTAAACTTCTGCGCCTGAAGCGGATTTTCTTCAATTAAACTGGTAAGTACATTTAAGCTATTGAATAAAAAGTGCGGATCTAACTGATTTTTTAAGGCATCAAATTTAGCTGATGCCGTACCGGCAATAATCTTTTGCTCTTTGACCTTATTTTCTTGTAGCGCTTTGTAAAAATAGAAAGCATGTAAAAAAAGCGATACCAGAATCGTAATTATAATTGCAAAAACATATGGCGAGACCTCCTCATTCTCTAAAAAGTGCTCCAACGTATGGTCATAAACTGCAATGCTCAAAAACATTCTTATCAAACCAAAAGCAAGCATAGAAAGCACAATTGACCCCAAAGCACCAGCAAAGAGTCGAGCCTTAGGTTGTGTTTCCCAATCAAATTTTATTGAAATGCCATCATAATAATATGCATTAACCATAGTGAGCACAAAACTGAACAAAAAAGAAGTGCCAAAATACTCCAAAAAAATACTCGTAGTAACTGGCTCATTTGAAAAGAACATTACGTTAAGCAAGGTAATGCCTAACGTAATGTATATGGAGATTCTTAATAGTTTCAAAAAAAATTGCATGCCTTACTTTTTACAGCTTTCTAATGTTGCCAGCGCCCTATCCTTACCCCAATTTGGGTGAAATACTGACTCAGGCTTAAAGTTAGCAAAAAGTTCCAAGGCGTGTTCCACATCTTTGCAAAAGGGAGCAGTATCCTGACCAAAGTATCTCGCAGAACCCATACCCCATTCCGCCTTTGAAAAAACAACCCTCGGATTATCTGGAGCCAATTGCAGTGCTTTTTGATATAGAGCGGTTATTTTGCCGATTTAGTTTTACAATTATGACAAAAATAGAAATTGCGGTATCCAAAAGAAAAAAAGAAAGACTGAATTGTAAAATTGAGAGGATGTATTGTACCGTTAAGCTATTGAGCTAGCATAGCGAAAAGTTGAAATAAGTCGTCATTATGAACAAAGTGAAGTAATCTACCTCTTGCTTGCCAATAACATGCAGATTGCTTCGTGCTACTTCGGCTGCGCTCTGACACCACTCACAAAAACGTCAAGTTAAACTTTTTTAGACGGCCTCAAAACGCTATGTGTCTGTATCGAACATACTATAGACCAAAAAAACTCTCAATACAATTCGGTTTTACGACCATGTAAACTCAGGCAATCGCATCAACTCACCTCCTTTTAGGGCTGATTCATGCGCTAAAATACCCACACAGGTCATATTGGCTGATTGCTTGGCATTGGGGTAGGGTGATTTCTTTTCGGCCAAAGCATTTACAAATTCATGTACCAAATGCGGATGCGATCCTCCGTGCCCACCACCCTGGGTGAAGGAAAGGTGCTGATGCTCATCCGAATCATACACGCCTTTGGTGGTAAAGTGCTGTATCTCTTTCGGTAGTAATTTAGCAAAATCAGGACTCTCTACTTCCTCAGGAATTTCAGATTCTGGCCGTTTGGCGGTGTGTACCACCAAAGGTTTGCCTTCAACTAAAGGCCATTCTACTGATTTTTTGGACCCATAGACCTCAAAACTCTCTCGATACTGTCTTGCCACATCAAAAAGGGAGCGATATACCTGAGCGCTTAAATCCGAATTTCTAAACTTGATATGTGTAGTCTCCACGGCAAAAGGAGAATTATAATGGGGTATTAGTTCCTCTCGTATGGTTCCTGAGCCAAAACATGAAACATATTCTGCCTCTCCTCTTGTTAAACCTAATACAGGTCCTACACAATGGGTGGCATAATGCATTGGTGGCAGGCCTGGCCAATAATTCGGCCAGCCGTCCATATCTTGTTGGTGGCTTGCTTTTAAGAACTGTACTTTGCCTAGATCACCATTATCATAGAGCTCTTTCATATATAAAAACTCACGAGCATAGACCACGGTTTCCATCATCATATAAGTGAGTCCGGTTTCTTGTGTCAAGCGTACAATTTCTTCACATTCTTCTACAGTAGTTGCCATGGGCACCGTACAGGCCACATGTTTGCCTGCTTTTAAAGCTTTGATTGATTGTATGCCATGATCAGGAATTGGCGTATTGATGTGTACGGCATCGATTTCAGGGTCTTTCAACAGCTCCTCATAGGAAGTATATCTTTTTTCTATACCAAAGGCATCGGCAAGTTCATTCAGTTTTGCTTCGTTCCGCTGTGAAATGGCAATGAGATTGGCCTTAGGGTGTTTTAAATAAATAGGGATAAACTCTGCACCAAATCCTAATCCTACTATGGCTATATTTATTTTCGTATCACTCATTTCTATACCTGTGTATTAAATGTTTTCTTTAAAAATTTTAGTCCCTCTGAGGCAAATTCATCTTGACTGGCGGCCATAGTTTTCCATATACAAACAGCAGCAGCTAATTCTTTGATTTCTGGCGTAAAACTTTCAATGGTTATTGCTCCCCCATAACCAATATCGGCAAGGCCTCTGCTAAAATCTTGCCAAGGTGTAAGCCCTGTACCAGGAACACCTCTATGATTTTCAGACACCTGTACATGAATCAATTTATCACCTACTCTATTTATCGCTTCGCGGATGTTCTTCTCCTCGATAGTCATATGAAAACCATCTAACAGCACTTTAGCACTTTCATGGTTAATATCACTGACTAATCGCATTACATCTTCGGCCGTATTCACCAAATCTGACTCAAAGCGGTTCAAAGGTTCAATTGCTATTGAACAACCAAAATGCTGTGCAATTTTACAAACTTTTGATAGATTATTCACGGCCCTATCCCATTCAATTTTTCGTTGCTCGCTGGGCAACATTCTAGCTTTTCCTACCGCCGAATACATGGGTCCTGCCACAAAATCGACATCCCAAATAGTACAGAGTTCAAAGCATTTTTCCAAATACCTAAAACAATTTTCATGTACAGAGACATCTTCATGAGTCAGGTCTTTTGAAGGGCCAAAAACACCACAGACCAAAGCCTCTAAGCCATTCATTCTCAAGGCCTCTTGAACAATTGATCCATTAATTAGTTCAGGGTATTCAATAGGTATTTCGACGATATCAAAACCCATTTCTTTAATCTTTGGGAAGAGTGAAATAGACGCTGTTGTAAATGGTGATTGCCAAAGCCAAGTACTGACTCCGTATTCTATTTTTCTCGACATTAAATTATCTATTTAGCTGCAACAACAATCATAGTGCCCTGCATAATTCGCCAATGCCCCGGAAATGTACAGATATAAGGGTAAATACCCGGTTCTGTAGGCGCGGTGAATTTTAGCACACCTTTATCATTCGGATTTATAATTGCTGTCGCAAAAAGAATTTCAGGCATATTGGGCACATAATTACGCTCTGCTCCATCAGCGGCCATAGCCATTTTATCAGCCGCCGCTCCTACGGTCTCTTTTTCACCCGGTTTAATTATTACGATATTGTGCTGCATAAAATCATTGTTGTCGAATACAATCTCAACGGGTTTACCTGCCTCCACCTCAAATTTAGTAACACTATACTTCATTTGATTCTGTATGGTCTTAATGGTAATTCGAGTAGCATTTTCAGATGAATCACTTGTAGCATTTACGGGTAATGGCTTGTTCTTATAATTTTTAACCAAAAGTTCGGCCAATGCTACCTCTTCAAATATACTTTTTGAACTATTGGCAAAATCTTCTTCAACATCATATTTCCAATTGCCATGTAGAGGCACTTTCGAGCCTTTACTTTGAAGAAACATTTGTTCGGGTTTGCCATAAACACCGCCATTACCCCCAGTGTCTTCGACCCGAATTGAAATTACGTTGTCGCCTGGTTTTAATATACCTACAGCAATATCGTATACCCTATTTTTCGTATAGCTATTCTCCAAACCACCAATACGGGCGCCATTGATATATACTACATCACTATCGTCTATAGGACCAAGGGAAACTTTTGCTTTTTGAGAGGCAGCACGCCCAGAAATAGTAAAATGTTTTCTAAACCAAACGATTCCATCTATTTCCAGACCAGCATCTTCTATATATCTGGGCAATTTCATTGTTTTCCAATCGGAATCGTCATAGTTCTTCTTCTCACGTTTTTCTTCCTTTTTAGGGACTATACTAAAATCGGGATTCTCTTTTTCGAACTCTTGCACAAACCCTGCTCTATGTCCTCCACCGGCGATATACATGGCTTGGGTTAACCAATTATCTTTTGCGATACTTTCATCTTCATTTAAATGGTAAAGAGCCTTACCCACCGCTGCTGAAGCTGGCCTTTCTGCCCAGTATAATAAAGTAGCTAACTGAACCTCATGATCATTATCATACAACAGATTTGCTTTGGTCACTAATGCATCGCTTGCTATATTTCGAGGAAGTAATTGTAATGCCGCCCTCCGCACCGATGCTGCTTTGTGACTCAAAGCACTAGCAACTACTGCATTTGCCTCAGCAGTATTCAAAGCCCCAAAACCCTGGATGGTCCATAAGGCATGTAAAGCCCCGGGGTTTAGCCCCATAGCATCAACCTTGTCATTTTTTACAAGCGCATATAAATCTGATAAAACACTTGTATCATCCTTTTCTATTAAAAGCCTTTGTGCGGTCATTCTCCAAAAGAGATTGTCATCGCTTAGTGTTTCCACTAAATTTTTTGTAGAATCTAAATTATGCTCCTTTTGGGACTCTGAACCTTTGTACACCAAACGCCAAATACGGCCCTTTGATTTATCGCGCAAGGGGTTCATATAGGCATTGCCTGCACCATTTGTCGCTGCAAACCCTGAGCTCTCAATAGTTGGAGTCGGATTGTGTTGAATAATGAAATTGTACCAATCAAGAATCCAAACCTGCCCATCAGGACCCACTTTCGCTTCTACCGGTGAAAACCATTCGTCAGCACTCGCAATTAAATTGCCTCCGTTCTCTTCTTTATACCCTGCTCCATCTTTTACGATTTTTGCGATATGCACTAGATTCCCTGTTGGTTCACACACAAAGGCTACCTTGTTCCAATACGAACTGGGATAATCTCTAGCGGTGTAAAAGTGGTGGCCAGCCGCAGCCGTAAATCCACCAAAAACATCGACCTGTCTAATGTTCGGTGTAATCGCTTGCATATTATAATGACCGTCGATTTTTATACTACCTCGATTCGGAATTCCTTCAACCCCTTCGTAAAATCGATTCGGAATACCCATAAAAACACTATGGGTATTATTCGCCGTTGAGGCGAACATAGCATTGTTTTCATTAAACCCTAAGCCCCAGGTATTATTACTCGTATTGGTAACGAATTCAAAATCACTTAAATCACTTTCGAAACGATAAATACCTTGTGAAAATTCATGCGATTGCCCTGCTATTGTTCCTTTAAATCCAGAATACCCCACAACGCCATAGATTTTATTGTCGATACCTCGCTGTAAATTCGAAGGCCCCGCATGGGTATCATAAACGCCCCACCCATCAATAAGTATTTCTTTGATATCTGCCTTATCATCACCATCTTCATCTTTCAAGAATAAAAAATGCGGCGCTTGAGAAACTACAATTCCGCCATTGGCAAAAGTAAAACTGGTCGGAATATTTAATCCCTCAGCAAAAATCGTAAACTTATCAGCTTTGCCATCACCATTGGTATCTTCACATATTTTAATACGGTCATCTCCTGACCCTTTATCATCACGTACCGTATTTGGATAATCAACGGTCTCAATAACCCAAAGGCGCCCTTTTTCATCCCAATTCATGGCAATGGGGTTAATAATATCTGGTTCTGAGGCGAATAGCTCTAATCGGAATCCGGGTGGAATTTGCGTAAGTTTTTTTGATTCCTCAGGAGATAAAGGCAATTGGTATTTAGGCACAGGATCACGCTTTTCATAATTCGGAATACCCGCTCTGTCTTCATATACCAATTGAGGTATGTCTTGAGCATAGGCCGCCCATTTCTCTTTTACAGAAGCATTTACCGCCCATAAAATTCCTTGCTTAATTAACTTCTGAAAACCGATATTGCTCCAAGTACGTTCATCATGACCATAAGCCGTATAAAAAACTTTTCCTTTTCCGTGAGTCTTCGTCCAGGTCCATGGTTCACGATGGTCACCCTCGACACGCTCCATCAGAATCGAAATATCAGCTGAAATCTTATCGTGCACATAGGTTTCGTCCAGTCCGCCCAGTCCTCGAAAGATGCTGGTCCGCATCAGAAAGCACGCTGCAGAGATTGCTGGTACCTCTTGGGCTTGATCTTTTTGGTGCAGGCTTTGGGGGTAACCCTTCGAGTAAGGAAAGTTCTTCCATACATCGAACTCAAGAGACTGCATGAACCAGATCATATCATTGGAAAAGAAACAGTCCACGTACTTACACAATCCTGTTTTCTAAATCCAATCATCAAAGAAATAGAAGGAAGAAAAGTAAGAGCATTTAGTTTT
>JASFYU010000176.1:0-11104 GCA_045046905.1 Flavobacteriaceae bacterium
GCTTGCATCGAGGTAGTTTACTTGCTAAAAAAATCAATAATACGTAGATAGGTGCTACATAAATCTAAAAAAATGAGAATGGGTACAGTAAAATTCTTGGTGAAATTGTATATGATTGCAATCGTGACGTTCCACTCATTGGCTCTTATCGCTCAGCATCATCCTGAAGGCACAATAAAAGTATACCCCATAGAGAGCGATGAATTATTACTTAATCCTGGTATTGGTTTCACCACATTTCAGAGGTTTAATGGCGATGATCTAAATCAAGGAATGGGTTGGACCGAGGGGCTTCCCATAGCGTATCAGGAATTTGATGGCGATTTGAGCAACAAAGACCATCCGCAAACCACTATTGCGTACTTTCGTGTCAATTGGCGATTTTTGGAAATAGCACCTAATGTGTATGATTGGAATTTGATAGATAAAGCTTTAAAAACAGCTGCGGAAAGAGGACAGACTTTAATGCTACGTATTTCACCCTATGAAGAGGGTATAGAAAAAGATGTGCCCGTCTGGTATAGAAAAATAGTTGGGGTTGAAAAAAACATAAAATCAGAAAAATGGAGGGTCGACCCTGAGAACCCCACCTATATGCACCATTTTGGAGGAATGATATCGGCAATGGGTCAGCGGTATGATGGTCACCCTGATCTCGAGGCCGTTGATATATCCTTTATTGGGTATTGGGGCGAGGGCGATGGCACGCATTTACTCGCTGATACTACAAGAGTCGGACTTATAAACATATATCTCGATAACTTTAAAAAGACCCATTTGATTTTTCAACCACTTAATGGAGATGCGCCCCACCCTGAAAGAATGGTCAGAGGTACGGTCATTGCCGCCAATTGGCCCGATGGCACAAATAATGGAGTTGGGTCTCATATGAGAAATATGGGTTGGCGAATTGATTGCTTAGGGGATATGTCTTTTTCCCCACAATGGGGCTTTAGTCATATGTTAGATGTTTACCCACAAGATATTGTAAAAAGCGGTATGGGCGATGCATGGAAAAAAGCACCCATAGCTATGGAAATATGTGGTACTTTTCTCAATTGGATGGTAAAACGAAAATATGATGAGGAAACAGTCGAATACATTTTTGAGCAAGCACTTAAATGGCATATATCTTCTTTTAATGCAAAAAGTTCCCCCGTTCCTGAGGAGTGGAATCCCTTGGTGCACAAATGGTTGAAAAGAATGGGGTACAGGTTTGTCTTAAGAAAATTCTCTTACCCATCCGAAGTAAGACAGCAAGGTCAATTATTGATGACCTCTTGGTGGGAAAATAAGGGAGTGGCTCCAATATATAAGAACTATAAATTTGCCGTACGTCTGAAAAGTAAAAAGCATACAGAGGTATTGGCGACGACGGCCAACATTAGGAATTGGATGCCCGGGGATATAATTTTTGAAGAAAACTTATACATTCCTTTAGATATGCCCGTAGGAGAATATCAAGTGGAGATTGCCTTGGTCGATCCCGTGGCCTATGAGCCCCGTGTGAATTTGGCGATTCAAGGACTTAATTCGGAAGGGTGGTATACGATGGGCAAAATCAAGATTACTTCAAAAAAACAAAATTAAAAATAAGATTTGAACTAGCTTAAAATCGAAATATGAGGATATATACTAATTTTCTATGGGCATTATTTGGGAGTTTTATTATTTTCTCATGTGCAAAAAACAGCAATTTTCAAACCAATGACGATATTGTTTCTAAGGCCAATTGGGTTCGTATAGGTCCAGGTGGTGGTGGTAGTACTTTTATACCTACGTTTTCCTATGCAAGTGTCGATGATTTCTTTATAAGATGCGATATGACTGGAGCATATCATACAAAAGATGGAGGATCTACATACGCTCTAATTAACAACCCAGGCGGGTCTTCTTCCTTTGCCTATGACCCAAAAGATTCTCTAAGCATGTATATTGGTTCTAAAACACTTAAAAAATCCTCCGATGGAGGAAAAACATGGGACTTGATTTTCCCATCTAAGAATGAACTTTTGGGTGTAGCCTTTATAGGTGATCATGCCGACTTTAACTTGGCTACTTCAAAGAGCTCTTTGTATAACCAAACAACGAATGAAAAAGCAGACCTGGCCACCAATTACCAAAGTTTGACCATCAAGAATATTAAAGTCGATCCCAATAATTCTAAAGTGATTTATTTTAGTAGCGATTATTATTTTTTCTATACAACCAATGCCGGTATTTCGTGGTCTAGAATTGAAGTAAACGGCACCATTGATTTTATATATACCAATGTGACCAATGCCAAAGAAAAAGTATATGTTTTTACAAATTCCAATGTAAGTGCTATAGATAAAACCTCATGGCAAATTACAACTGTCGATTTTCCTACTACGATGCAGCCCGCTTTTTCGATTACAGGCGGTACATTAAAAAATGACGGAAGCAGCATATTTTATGCGTTGCATAATAATGAGTTGTCTAGAGCTAGTGGTGCAAATGCACCATCTTCACTATGGGTGTCCAAAGATTTTGGCACAAGCTGGGTACAGGGCCTAGGCGCTATTATCACAAATAATAAGGGCCAAATGCCCACTTATGCTACGCTTGCTGCAGCCGAGAATGATGCTGCCAATGTATATGTGGTTACAAGTAACTATCAAGAAAAAAAGGAGGATGGAAAGACCGCCCATTGGTTCGGTGCGATTAAATCGTCTGATGCTGGTAGAAACTGGGAGTGGGTATGGAAAGGAGGAGGAGGGTCAGGAGAATATGGAATAAGAGATGGCAAAGATGCCTCAAACTTAAAAGATGCATGGGTACATAAAGCTTTTGGAGAGGATTTTATAAGATTAATAGATGTTGGAGTAGCACCAAACGATGGAAATGTAGCGATTGTAACCGATTGGTACCGTAGTATGAAGACAATAGATGGAGGAAAAACATGGATGCCCATATATAGTACCGAACAGCCTGATGGTAGCTATATTTCAAATGGACTAGATGTGACCACGACTTATGGCGTACATTTTGACCCTTTTGATAAAAATCATATAGCGATAAGTTATACTGATATTGGTTATCATCATTCGTACAATGGAGGAAAAAGTTGGTTCAGGGCGACCAAAGGTATCCCCGTTGAATGGCAAAATACTTGTTATTGGATGGTGTTCGACCCCAAGGTAAAAGATAAGATATGGTCTGTATGGTCAGGCTTACACGATTTTCCAAGAGGAAAAATGACCCGAAGCCCTAAATGGAGTGAACGGGGATCCGGCGGTGTCGCAGTTTCCTTGGATGGCGGAAAATCATGGGCGCCAACTGTTGAAGGTATGGGTTTTGAGGCACCATCTACCTCAATTGTTTTGGATGAGAATTCACCCGTAGGCAATAGAACACTTTATGTAGCGGCCTATGGCAAAGGAGTGTTTAAGTCTATAGATGATGGTAAAACATGGACGCTCCGCAACAATGGTATTAAAGGTAGTTTTGCCACTTTTGAACTTACGATTCAGGAAGACGGTACATTATTTTTAATTACAAGCCCAATACCGCAACATAAAAATGGAAAGGTGGGTATGGCTGTATTTATGGGTGCAATATACAAATCTGTAGATGGCGCAAATTCATGGCAATTATTAGATTTGGGAGAAAAAACAAAATTTCCGAGCGGCTTGACTTATGATCCTCAAAATCCAAATATACTTTATGTGGGCTCTTGGTCTGATATCTATATGAGTGACATAGTAGGGCGATCGGTGACCAATACATTTGGTAGTAATGAACGTATTTATCTCGAAGGAGGAATCAAAATGTCAGAAGACAGAGGCCATACTTGGAGGCAAATTTTTGATGAAGACGAATATGTGTATGACGTAACGGTAGATAACACCCATCCTGGTCGATTGTATTGCAATACGTTTAGTCAAGGAGCCTATAGGAGTGATGATTATGGGAAAACCTGGAACAAGATGAAAGACTATGATTTTCACTGGGGACATCGGGTGTTTGTGGATGAAAATGATGAGGAAAAAGTATATCTGACCACATATGGGTCTAGTGTTTGGCATGGCAAACCTGAGGTAAATTAAATTAGATATTTGGTTTTATGAAATTAAAAACGTGAAATACTGTTATTTACTACTTAAAGAACAACCTCCTTTTTACGTGTAAAATGACTGTTTTGATTTTGGCTTTATGTAGTTTTTGTGGTGATACTAACGCAGATGAAACAAGCGCTAAGCAATACTCCAATCCAAATGGAAGAAATGACCAGTGGGGTTTTATAGGCCCTGGCGGTGGTGGCGCTATGTTTAACTCGGCTATAAACCCATCAGATGTCAATAATATTTTTGTCAGTTGTGATATGACAGGCTCTTTTGTAACCTATGATGGGGGTGAAAAATGGAGGATGTTCAACCTCATAGAGGTGACAAAATTCTATTCTTTTGATAGGAACAATGCTAATGTGATTTATACCGGCACTCCCAATATGTTGTTTAAAAGCGATGACAAAGGTGTCTCTTGGAATACTATATATCCTAAACCAAGAGATATTGTTGCAATTCATGCACAAGGAGATTATGGCAAGAAGTAGTTGTAATAAAAGACAGTATCATTACCCAAATTGAAAAACTCGCTGTAGACCCTGATAATTCTCAAAGATTATTTTTACTCTCGCGAAAGAATAAGATTGATATTTGGTCTGAAACAGGAGGAAAGAATGGAAGATACTATATGCAAATTTTAATTTCGGAGGATGGTGGTGAAGAATGGAAATAGATTGACAAAATACCGTTCGACCTCAATAATATTTTTGTAGACCCTAGCTCTTCTATAGAAAATCGAACAGTTTATGTAAGTGGCAAAGGTGGTTTACAAGGATTAAAAATAGAAGGAGCTGAAAGCCCTGAATACAGAAGTATTGCGACAAGTTATAAAAATCCTGAAACCATATATGTTTCCTATGCCAATTTACAAACCGCTGTGGATACCCTAGGTTTCGGAGTAGCCAAAAGCACCGACTTCGGAAAATCTTGGCAGCTTGTCTGGCACGATAAAAGGGTAGGAGAGGGTCGCCGATTTATTTCTTCACCGAATAGGACCCAAGGTTGGCTTGACCAAAGATTTGGTCCGGAATGGGGAGAAAACCCTTTTCATATGGCCGTTGACGACAATGACCCGAAAATAATCTATGCTACTGATTTCGGAAGAACTATTAAGACCATTGACCGTGGTGAAACATGGGAGCAGGTCTATACGAACGCTATCCAAGGCGGCGGGTGGAAATCAAGAGGTTTGCAGGTTACAACAGCTTATATGTTGGCCTTTGATCCATTTGATTCCCTCCATGTCTAATGGCAAATACCGATTCAGGGCTAATGGAAAGTTCTGATGGAGGAAAAAGCTGGGCAAGTGCTACCCATAAAAACGGTGTTCCTAAAAGATGGGTCAATTCTACCTATTGGTTATTGTTCGACCCCGATGTCAAAGATAAAATCTGGGCAGTTATGAGTGCTAATCATGATTTACCGCGGCCCAAGATGTGGAGGAACAGAAAGATGAATACCTATCAAGGGGGTATTTTAGTCAGTTTAAATGGAGGGAAAACATGAAAACCAGTAAGTGATGATATAGGTGAAATTGCGCCGACGTATATCTTAATGGATACTAAAACAGATCTTAAAAATAAGACACTTTATGTTTGTGCTTTTGGAAAAGGAGTTTATAAATCTACCGATGATGGTGTCAAATGGGAATTGAAAAATAGAGGTATACTTGGCAGTCAATCGGCCGCTTGGAGAATGGTTCAGAGAAATAATGGAGACTTATTTCTTGTAGTTTCGCGAAAGAGTGATGATGGTAGTATTGGAAATGAAATGGATGGTGCACTGTTCCGATCAACAGATGGTGCCGAGACTTGGAAAAAAGTAAGTCTTCCAAAAGGGGTAAATGGACCTACAAGTCTAATAATTGATCCTAATAATCAAAACAGGTTGATTTTGTCTGCCTGGGGGAAATACGAAGAGACTGAATTCTCTGCCAATCAGGGAGGAGGTATTTACGTTTCACAGAATGATGGTGTAACATGGAAAGCAGTCCTGACCATGGATCAACATATACATGATTTTACTATAGATGATTGTAGTAATCGATTCTATGCTTCCGGTTTTAATTCCTCAGCGTATCGTTCAGATGATAAAGGAGAATCTTGGGAGCGTATTAAAGGGATCAATTTTAAATGGGGTAATCGTGTTCAATCGGATCCCAATGATCCAGATAAAGTGTATATAATCACTTTTGGTGGTGGCGTATGGCATGGCCCAGAAAAAGGTGATAAAGATGCACTTGAAGATATAGTAACCCCTGTTGCTTCTTATAGCCAGTAATTATATCAAAAATAGCAACTATTTTGATTCTATTACTTGGTCTTATTTTTTTTGGAAAAGAAATAAATGCTCGTATTGGTGTAAACACCCGTTATGAACATGGTCGATTAGATTAAACACTTGGTAATAATATAATTAATGGGCAGTAGCCGAGTCATAAACTACTTCACCTCCGACAATGGTTCTGATTATTTCCAAAGTGCCTGAATTGAATTTAAAGTAAACAAGGTCGGCCCGTTTTCCGACAGCTATTTCGCCTCGATCGAGAATGCCTAGTGCATTGGCGGGGTTTATGGTGACCATATTAATTGCTTCTTCTAAGGAGCAATCTGTAAACCGAATTATATTTTCGATGCCTTTGGTTACAAGAAATGAAGCCCCTGCCAAAACATTCTCTTTAGGCATCATTATAGCACCTTCTTCAGTTACGACCACCTCTTGGCCAAAATCGTGATACGTGCCAGCAGGCATTCCTCCCAGGCGGGTAATATCTGAAACTAAAATAATATTGGCGGCTCCTTTTGTTTTGTAAAAAGTGCGTACCTCCTCTTTTGTTAGATGAAACCCGTCAACAATTATACTCGCAGTCAGGCCATCTTCTGATAATTGTGGCCAAATGGGGTTGTGGTGCCTGTGAATCATATTGGCACACCCATTGCCCAAATGTGTAGATATAGATGCCCCAAGTTTTACAGCTTGGCTTATTTGAAGTGAGGTTGCATTGGTATGCCCCAATGCAACTTTAATACCATTGTCGATACATTTTTTTATAAATTCCATGGCCCCATTTATCTCTGGGGCAATAGTTACTTCCTTGACTCGTGACCCTGAAGCTATATGCCAGGCCTCGAATTCTTCCCAATTGGGTTCTCTGATATAATCGAGGCTATGTACGCCCCGAAAACCATCCTCAGGAGATAGATAGGGCCCTTCGATATGAAAACCCGGAATCGACTGAGCGATATGTTTGTTTTTCATAACCTCATTCAGAATGTTGAGGTTTTTCAACATCAGTTCGTTAGATTCAGAAGTGAGCGTTGGTAAAAAGCTTGTAATACCATTTTTCCACAGAGCTTCTGTGATGATTATTACCTTGTCCTCATCCAAATCATCTCCCACAAAAGAATACGATAGATAGCCATTAATCTGATGGTCGATAAACCCTGGAGCCACGTATATGATCTCCTTTGATTCAATAGTTTTCTTTTCGGGTCGAACGAGCTTTTCGATTTTACCGTTTTCAATTTCAATGATAATCGGCTGTCCGTCACTATAAAGAAGTGTTTCCATAGTAGGCGTATTCGAATTCGATTTTTTTTCTTCGGTGCATCCGCCCATGATACTTAGGAGTGAAACAAGCAGTACAATAGGGATTGTGGTTTTAAACATAGAAAATAGTTATATAAAATCAATAATTGCAAGATATGATGTAATCAATCCGAATACCAATACCAGACTAACACCTATATTCATTTTTCTGCTTGCTATATGTTTTCCCATAATGGATTTCTTATTGATTAAAATAAGAATCGGGAAGGTTACTGCCGGAAGAATACATGCTTGAAAGGCTTGTGAAAAAATCATTAAGGCAGGAGGCCTCATATCAATAAATTGTGAACCAAAACTGAGTAACAAGGCCAATCCTCCTAATATTCTGAACAGGGGAGATTTGAGGTCTCTTGATGTACCCATATAGTCGCTGATTAACCATGGTGCAATTAGTATAATCGGAAAAACCGTTGAAATCGCGGCACTTGTAATGCCGAATATGAGCAGGAAGGCGGCGAATTTTCCTCCAATGGGTTCGAACAATATGATAAGATCCAAGGTGTTATCTAGATTTTTTCCGGCAACATATAAGGTTCCCGCCGCGACGGCCATGATACAGCCACTTAAAAACAACATCATAAAGGCCGATACAAAGGCATCTCTTTTTTCTGTTTTCAAGTCTGATATTCCCCAGCCTTTTTCACTGACCACAATACTGCGTACCACAAATACGGCGGCTGAACAGGTGGTGCCGACTATAGCTGCTATCAATGCAAAAGAACCTGGTTTATTTGGTATCTCAGGAATCATTCCCTTTCCTATTTCAATGAAATCGGGTTTTATTAAAAATAAGACCATAACAAAACTCAGTCCCATTATTATTACGACACCACTTAACAGCTTTTCGAACAAAGCGTATCTTCCGTTATAGAGCAAGAGAAAAAGAGCGACAATAATGACAGCCGTAATCGTAACGGTACTTATTACGATTCCATTCCCTGCAAGGCGGATTCCTTCTTGCAGTAGATCGGCCGCAATACCCATAACGCCCATAAGAGCAAGAACCTCTCCGATAATCAGAGACACAAGAATATAGAGGGCTATAGGTTTCCCGAATTTAATGTTCTGCTTTATATTAAATAGGGCCGTTTTACCAGAAACAAGCGTTACTTGCCCATAGGCGACCATAAGAATATAGGTAAATATACAGGATAGGATCAGGGCCCAAAAGAGAGACATGCCGTATTCGGCCCCTGCCTTGGCCATAGTGGTAATGCTTCCTGTGCCAATATTATATCCAATTAAGAACAAGCCAGGCCCTATGAGGCCAAGTGTCATGGTTATTTTCTGCTTTAATGTTTTAAACATGTCAGGAAGGGAGTAAAATAGATGATTCTTTATCTAAAAATAAATAGGTCGAATTGTGGTTTTGCAATATTGATGCGGGTATATTGGGTGAGATATCGCTATTGACTACTTTTTCAACTGCAATTGATTTTCTCTCATCAGGAACGCTACATATTATGTGTCGAGATTTCATAATTCTGTTTATAGACATACTGATTGCCCTAGTTGGTACTTCTTCCAAATTCTTGAACCAACCTTCATTCAGCTGCTGTGCCCTACAACCTTCGTCTAAAGTGACGTCAAGGTACGAGGCTTCGGTATCAAAGTCTGCCGGAGGGTCATTAAATGCTAAATGGGCATTTTCACCTATTCCTACAAAAGCAACGTCAATTGGATGTTCGACGATAATATCATGAAGCCTTTGGCACTCTTTCGCAATATCGCCTTCACCATTCACATAATAGAACGCCAAGGGCTTGACCTTGTCTGCAAACCGTTCTTTAAGATATTTTCTAAAAGATGCAGGATGCATCTCAGATAAACCAATATATTCGTCTAAATGAAAACAGCTTACAACGGACCAATCTATATTTTGCGCTACTAAAACGGCAAGCATCTCGAATTGAGAGGCGCCGGTAGCAATAATTATATTCGCCTTACCTCTGCTCGATATTGCTTGCTGT
Organism: Flavobacteriaceae bacterium; assembly: GCA_045046905.1. GTDB lineage: Bacteria > Bacteroidota > Bacteroidia > Flavobacteriales > Flavobacteriaceae > JASFYU01. The sequence goes on from JASFYU010000176.1 coordinate 9,668, forward strand.
ATTAATTCAGCCCCTTTTTTTGCGGCTTCTTTTCCTAAATCGGCCTTGGTATTTGAAATTACGATTTCCATCTTTTATTTAATATATAGGCAATTATTGACTGTTCCTTTTTGGTTAAAGGACTTTATTATTCTTTGTAATAATAACAAATTAGCGATAAGCTAAATCATTCAAACACATTCAATTTTTGTTGTATCACTTTATTCATCATTAACGTAGCCCTAGCTGTGCCGACAAGTATGACTATGTTAATAACACGGAGCATGATAAAACAATAAAGCAATTTTGTTTTCTGTGACTCACTTTACCGTTAATTCGGCGTAAGATATAATTTTATTCGCGATTATCGTTAAATTGAAAGGGGCTCGATTCAAAATAAGTCATGTTTTTCGCTTCAATCCCTCATTGAGGGTTTAATTCTCCGATGCCTGCCTACCGCAGGCAGGCTTGCCCTGAGGTTATTGACTTAAAAAGTTTAAATCAATTCATATAACACAGTTCGCTAGCTGTCTTCGAATATAGTACGCACTATCAAATCAAGACGACATAATGTTCGTATTTTAATGATATTGTTGTTTTGTAGACCTAATTCTTCATGGCCTTAATCACCTCTTTGTTTATGGTGCTGACTCTTTTTATATCCATTTTGTCTACTTTCCTATCATAGGTCATCAGACCGTTCACTTCGCCTTCAACATCAGTGGTCTGTGTGTAAATAGCGGCGGAAAACCCAGTGCGGATCATATTTTTTAACTTTTGAGCATACTTTACGTACTCATCGGTCACTTTTTTAGAACTATTGAATTTAACATATCCCCAGTTGTCATCCGTTTTCCATAGGTGTCCTTTAAGAGGCAGTCCGATTCCTCCATATTCGCCTAAAACGGTTACCCTATTGGCATCATACAAATAAAGTTTTGGGTCTGGGTAGTTATGAATATCTAATATGTCGCCTGTTTGAAAATGGTTTCCTCCGCTTGCAGAATTAACCAAACGAGAAGGGTCGTGGTTCTTGGTCCATTGGGTGATTTCAATAGTTTTGAACTGCCCCCAAGCCTCATTGAAAGGTACCCAAACCACTATGCTCGGGTTTGAATATAGGTTGTCCATTATTTCTTGCCATTCTTTTCTGTATATTTTTTCCGAGGCTGAAGTTCGCTTTCGTTCGTTTCCTTCAAAATAGGTTTTGTTCTGCCATCCCTCGATATAGTCGCCGTTGGGCATATCTTACCATACCAACATTCCTATCTTATCACAATGGGTGTACCATCTTGCTGGTTCTACTTTCACATGTTTACGAATCATGTTGAACCCATACTCCTTTGTCTTTATAATGTCATAACCTGAGTTCGACCTAAGGTTTAATCTACAGAATACAAATAAAAGCTAAGATTTGAAATGGAAAATTTGAAGGAATATCTGGATATTTCAAAAATT
>JASFYU010000177.1:0-6088 GCA_045046905.1 Flavobacteriaceae bacterium
TTATTTATTTGCAAAAGGTATTTTTAATTTCTTTCCATTCCTCTTTTAGAACAGCATAATAGCAGCTGTTTCTTTTATAGCCATCCAAGAGGTAAACATCTTTTCTGAAAATACCTTCCAAAACACCACCTATTTTCTCTATGGCTTTACGTGATCGAATATTGCGCTCATCGATTCTAAATGCCACTTTTTCGAATCCCATTTCATCAAATGCATGGTTTAGCATTAAAAGTTTCATTTGATGGTTAAGGCCACTTCCATGAAATTCTTCCCCAATCCATGTAGAGCCTATTTCTAAAACCTTGTTTTTTACATTGATATTCATGTAGCGCGTACTACCGGCATAACGTTTCTTTTTTTTATCGAAAATGATAAATGGAACGGTAATTTTTTCCTTCTGTTGTTTTAAGGCCAATTGCACGTAAATTTTCAATGTGCTCGGGGTTTCGATATCCGAAGGCGAGAACCGCACCAATTTTTTCTGTTCCGCAATGGCGTATAGGTATTCGTAATTATCCAATGTCAAAGGAGAAAGCTCTACATAATCATTTTCTAATGTCATTTTTTTTGTATCATACCAAGGTATTGATAAGTGCTTTTTTTATCTCATGGCCCCCATCAAAAACAAGTTGTTTGGCCCTACCGTGAAATAAGGCATTTATTTTTTCAGACTCTGTTTGTCGACGCTCTTCAGTGAGGTATTTATCAGTATTGCCGACTAAGATGGTAACCTCGGTAGTATTAGCTTCGAGAAATATGAAATCATCTACCCTTAACTCATTAGGTAAACCTCCTGCGTATAATACTAATTGGTCACATTTGAGTTGTTTTCTCGCTACCCATCTAGTAGCGATTGATACCCCTTGTGAAAATCCGAAAATAATCAAATTATAATCTTGGTTGATATTTTCTGCTTTATATACGGCCTCTAAATAAGAAATGATGTTTTCGGTTTCCGAAATGGTATTCTCCTTGGTCAGCCAACTCGCGCCAACGTGGCGGTACGTTTTGTTGAGGTAATACTTTGATGGTGCCTGTGGCGCAATAATATAATTTTCTTCAGGTGGTAGTTCATCAAAATATTTTAAAAAATACGTACTGAGATATCCTATGCCATGAAAAACAATCCATACATTTTTTGTGGTATTCGACAAAGTGTTTAAAGTAGTATAAGTGTTGGTTGTCTGATAGTCGACCTGTTTTTCTTGTTGCTTCATTTAAATCTAGTATATGGTATTGCTCATGTTGGTCTTGTAATGTTTAATTTTACGAAAAAATAGTTCGATGAACGAATACAAAGATAAAATCCTTAAAGTTTGTAATGAATCTTCTAAGAATACCCTGATGGAAACCTTAGAAATCGAGTATATAGATGTAGGAGATAATTTTTTGATTGGTAAAATGCCTGTGAGTTCAAAGGTGCATCAGCCTGATGGGGTTTTGCACGGTGGGGCCATGGTGGCCTTGGCCGAAAGTGTAGGTAGTATGGCTTCGTATATTTTTCTAGATAGCCAAAACTTCTTTGTTCGTGGCATCGAAATTTCGGCCAATCACGTCAAAAGTATTCGAGACGGAGAGGTTTTTGCCAAGGCGACCATTGTTCACAAGGGTAGGACTACACAGTTATGGGATATTAAACTAACCGATTCCGAAAATAATTTAATCTCTGTTTGTAAATTGACCACAATCGCATTACCAAAAAAATAGCATGTTTTTAGAATTATTGAACAAGGTAGCGGCCCAGTATTCCAAAAAACTTCCTTTTGTTATGTATAGGAAACCTGATGAATCTTGGGTTCATGTCATTTTTCAAAATAATAATCAATTGCACTATGTAGCGGATTATTCTGAAACCGGTTTTGTTTTTGCTCCTTTCGAAACCAATAATCCCACTGTTTTATTACGGCCTGATGAAAAATTTAAAACAGATTATGCATCAATAAAAAAACATGAAAGTGAACTAAAAAGACTACCTGAAATTGATTTGGACCAAAAAGAAATCTATATTGATTTGGTGAAAAGGGGGATTGAAAGCATTGACAAAGCTTCTTTTGAAAAAGTAGTTCTTTCTAGAAGGTTGGAAGTCGATTGTGAATCTTCGCCCCTAGAATTGTTCCAAGAAATCTTGTTGAGGTATAATCGGGCTTTTTGCTACCTATGGTATCACCCGAAGGTCGGAATGTGGTCAGGAGCGACACCAGAAATTCTTTTGCATCTTCACGACAAGCAGTTGACCACGATGTCTTTGGCAGGCACTCAAATTGTTCTTGAGGGCCAAGATCCAGAATGGGGAAATAAGGAATTGAAAGAACAGGAATTGGTCACAGAGTACATTTCCGAAGCCTTAAGAACTAAGGTTTCACGGTTTAAAGTTTCTATCGCAGAATCGGTTAGGGCAGGTAGTCTATGGCATTTACGAACTAAAATTTCAGGAATAACTGAAAAAGGCAGTCTTGCCGAGGTCATAAGGGCAATGCATCCAACACCTGCTGTTTGTGGTATGCCGATGCAAGAGACCAAAAACTTTATTTTAGACAATGAGAATTACAATAGAGAGTATTATGCCGGGTTTTTAGGGGAACTAAACTTTAAAAAGGAAAAAGAAAGGGCTTCTTCAAGAAGAAATATTGAAAATAGAGCCTATATGATGGTGAACAATACGTCGACATTATACGTAAACCTACGCTGTATGCAATTGAATAAAACAAAAGCTTTTATTTATATCGGAGGCGGGGTGACCAAAGATTCGATTCCTGAAAAAGAATGGGAGGAAACCGTTGCCAAAAGTAGGGTTATGCTCAGTGTACTTCAGGATAAAAATTAATTGGGCCAAGAAAGAGGGGCGTTGTATTTTTGTGGTCAATAAAACAAGCGGTTATATATGTACTCAAATTTTGTAGGAAGCATGTCAGATTATAAAATTTTAGCTACGTGAAATACTCTAGTATTCCTTCGGCACAATCGCTTGTGCAACACTTTAAGGGTAAAGGTATTAAGAACATTGTGATTTCACCGGGTTCACGTAATGCACCGCTCATCATTGGTTTTTCAGAAGACCCGTATTTTAAGTGCTTTAGTATTGTAGATGAACGTTGTGCGGCCTTTTTTGCATTAGGTATTGCCCAACAGCTGCGTGAGCCGGTTGCGGCCATATGCACCTCCGGAAGCGCATTGTTGAACTATTATCCCGCTGTGGCCGAAGCGTTTTACAGCAATATTCCGTTAATAGTCATATCGGCAGATAGGCCATTGTACAAAATTGATGTGGGTGATGGGCAGACTATTCGCCAAGATTATCTGTTCGAAAAGCATATAGGGTATTCGACTAATTTAAAACAAGATGTCATACATGCAAAGGAAAAGGTCAGGAAGTATATACCACAATACCTGTCAAAAAATACCATAGAGGCCATTCAAGATGAGGTACAAAAATACAATGATGGCGAGCTGAATACTGCTTTGAGCGCCGCATTGAGACGTTCTCAACCCGTTCATATAAATATTCCATTTGAGGAACCCTTATACAATACTGTTTCGAGGACAACGGTTGATGCTGCACTGGTCTTTGATGCCTTCAAAGATGAAAAACCAATTAAAGAAATAGATAGTTTTAGGTCATTATGGGGCAATTCAAAACGTAAAATGGTTTTGGTGGGCGTCAATGATTGTGATACCGTTGAACAGGATTTTTTAAATATTTTGGCAAAAGATCCGTCAGTCATCGTGCTTACCGAGACTACATCGAACCTACATCACCCAGATTTTTTTCCGAGTATAGACAGTATTATCGCACCAATAGAAAAATCAGAGAACAGAGAAGAACTTTTTGAAGCCCTACAACCTGATATTCTCTTGACCTTTGGGGGCTTAATTATATCAAAAAAAATAAAGGCCTTTCTTAGACAGTACAAGCCCGAGCACCATTGGCATGTGGGTAGTAGAAGGGCTTATGACACTTTTTTTTCATTAACACATCACATTAAAACGAGTATCGATTATTTTATATCCGAACTCTTAGGTGGAGAGAACAAAACGCAAAGCAATTATTTTTCTTTTTGGGACCAGACTAAGAAGGCGTATGAACACAAACGAAAAGCCTATATAGATCAAATTTCCTTCTCTGATTTATTGGCCTTTCATCATATTACAAAGAACATACCCGAAAAGTATCATGTGCAATTGGCCAATAGCTCTACAGTACGCTATATGCAACTGTTTGATCTGCATTCATCAATAAGTGTATTTTGCAATAGGGGAACTAGCGGAATAGATGGCAGTACTTCTACAGCCATAGGGGCCTCGATATATAGTCAAAACCCTACCTTGTTGATTACGGGTGACCTGAGCTTTTTTTATGATAGTAACGGTTTGTGGAATAACTATCTGCGATCTGATTTTAGGATTATCCTTATCAATAATCAGGGAGGAGGTATCTTTAGAATACTACCCGGACAGGAAGATGATTCAAATTTTGAAAATTATTTTGAAACCGTTCACAAGTTTGATGCTCGGCAACTTTGTACGATGCATAATATTGAATATTTCAACGCAATTGATGTTGATTCAATGCAGTTGATTTTTGAGACATTCTATGAAGATTCAAATCGTTCTAAGTTAGTAGAAATAAGAACCCCGCGATTATTGAACAATAAAATTTTGATTGGTTATTTCGATTTTATATCTTAGGGCATTATTAACCATTATTAGAACACTGACAATTATGAGTAAAAGAGATGATTTGATTACAAAGTACGCTGCTGATATTAAAGAAAAATTCGGAACGAGTGCCGACATGGATTTGTTGACAAAAGTAACCATTGGCCTCGGACCTTCCATTTACAATCTTGATGCATCGAAAGTTTCTGGCGGAGATGAAAAGGAGTTAGGGACCGTGAAAAATAACTACTTGTTGAAAAAATTGGGAATGGCTGATAGCCCTCAACTAATGGAAGCCATTCAAAATGTACTAGATAAATACGGATCTTCCAATAAAAACAAGTACAGAGCAGTAGTATATTATATGTTGTGCAAGCACTTCAGTAAAGAATCTATTTACAACTAAAATCAAAGATGTTAAAAGAATGCAAAGCCGCCCACTATGGACGGCTTTTTGTGTTTTTTTAAACGTATTTTTACAGCTATGATAAATCTTGGAGAACTAAACACCCTTACCATACTTAGGGATACCAGTGTTGGGCTTTTTTTAGGAGATGATAATGACAATGATGTTTTGTTGCCCATTAAGTACATGCCAGAATCATATGAAATAGGAGATGAATTGACCGTTTTCTGTTATTTGGACTATGATGAACGTCTTATAGCTACCAATTTGGACCCAGAGATAATGGTAGATGAATTTCAGTTGCTGAAAGTGATTGAAGTCAATGAGTATGGTGCTTTTTTGGATTGGGGGCTAGAGAAACATTTATTGGTTCCGTTTAGGGAGCAAAGAATAAAAATGAAAGAAGGGCAGTGGTATGTTGTACGTTGTTATTTGGATCAACAGTCAAATCGATTGGTTGCATCCAATAAGCTCGATAATTTTTTGAGTAATGATGTCTTGACGGTAAAAGAGAATGATGTGGTCGAACTTGTAGTAACAAGGCTTACTGATCTAGGTTGGGAAGTTATCATTAATAACAGGCATAAAGGGTTGGTTTATGCAAATGAGATATTTAAAAAAATAGGGGTTGGTGATAACACCAAGGGCGTTATTAAAAAAATACGGCCCGATAACAAAATAGACATTTCACTTCAACCACTTGGTGAAAGGATTTTAGAACCCGCTGCTTCTAAAATTTATGACATATTAATGGCCCATGGCGGTTTTTTAGGGCTACATGACAAATCGGACCCAAAAGACATCAAGGAAGAACTGCAAATGAGCAAGAAAACGTTCAAAAAAGGCATAGGTACTTTATACAAAGCGAGGAAAATTGAAATTAGAGAGGATGGTATTCATTTGATTTAGTGGTAATCCTATGAAAATCAACTTCATGAGTGCATTTGACACCGCTTTTTGCCCCCCTTGTGACAAAAATCTTTATTTTTGTGACTTTAAGCGATTAATTTTATTTTCATTCATCTA
>JASFYU010000178.1:0-17710 GCA_045046905.1 Flavobacteriaceae bacterium
TAATAGCCAAGGAATACAGTATTGTAAATTTAAGCTTCAGAGGAGCGATATCATAATATGGCTTATCAAAAAAGAGCAAGAATGTCACAGCGTGACAGAATAATAATAGCCAAGAAATATAATATTATAAATTTAAGCTCCAGAGGAGCGATATAGTAATATGGCAAACACATATACACAACTCTATTTTCACATTGTTTTTGCAGTAAAAGGCAGGAGCAATCTTATTTTCGTGAACTGGAAAGACGAATTGTATAAATATATTTCAGGAATAATCTCAAATAAAAACCAGAAATTAATGATTATTAATGGCATGCCAAATCATATACATCTGTTAATTGGCACAAAACCAACTTGCAATTTATCTGATTTGGTGAGAGATATAAAGGCCAATTCCTCTAAATGGATTCATGAAAAGCGATTTGTAAACGGAAAGTTTGAATGGCAAACAGGTTTTGGGGCATTTACGGTAAGTCAATCAGGATTGAAAAATGTAATACATTACATTAAAAACCAAGAGGAACATCATAAGGTTAAAACATTTAAAGAAGAATATCTTGATTTTCTAAAGGCCTATAAAATTGAATATAAAGCAGAATATATTTTTACAGATGAGTAATATCACTCCTACAGAGCTTGATAACCAACATAGAAATATGTTTTATTAGTATGTTGCTCCTCTATAGCTATAAAAATAGCTGAGAAATTCTATACCCAAAAAGCCTTTGCAGGTAAATCATCTTTGATAATATCGCTCCTACAGAGCTTGATAATGAACATAAAAATATATTCTATTAGTATGTTGCTCCTCTGGAGCTACAAAATAGCTGAGAAATATAATATAGTAAACAAAACACCAGAAGAGCGATATCGTAATATGGCTTATCAAAAGGAGAACAAGAATGTCACAGCGTGACAGAATAGTATTAGCCTAGGAATACAGTATTGTAAGTTTAAACACCAGAAGAGCGATATCGTAATATGACTTATCAATAGGAGAATAAAAATATGTGTAATATTATTCTCCGATGGTATTCTCAAAAAGAAAAATTCCGTTTTTATTGACAATTACAATATCGAGTTTATTGTCTTTGTTCAAGTCTTCTACCACAATATTAAGACCTGCACCCGAGTCATTGTCAATAATATGTTCTTTAAAATAGGGTAGTTCCTCTGGGGTGAATTCAATCCAAAGTAAATAGGGCGTATCGGCATCACCGTCATCGCGGCCATTATGGGCCAGAAACCGTTTTCCTGTAATATAATCCTCACGGCCATCGTTATTCAGATCCGCCATAATAGACGAATGTGTTTGTGCGGTGGTAGTACTCATCAAATGGGTTGTGAAACTTTGATCTTTCAACTGTTCGTGCCACCAAATACCCAATTTATGGGCTGATGCACTGACCACGTCATTTAGTCCATCGCCATTTACATCGAGTATCTGCATATGGGAACAAGCTTCTCCTAAATTTGCCGTATGAAATACCCAATCTCCTGATTTTTTATCAGCCTTGCCTTCGAACCAACCTTCTTTAATGACTACATCTTTTTGCCCATCGCCATTGATATCACCAAAACCAATACCATGTGAAAACCGTTCTGTTGCCGCGACATTTTCTTGGCTTAGGGCATGTCTTTTCCATTGCGTCTCTCCAGATTTTAGAGGTGCCTGAAGCCATACAATTTGTTTTTTATCAACATCACCACAAAGTATATCGAGTCTGCCATCACCGTCAACATCAATAAACCCAGGAGATTCATTGGCAATACCCATAGCATCTGCAATGATATGTTTTTGCCAAATACCGGGTTTATTTTTCGGGTTTTCGAACCAAAATCCGGGCTTTCCGGGGTAGTCGATTATAATAACATCGTCCCATCCATCTAAATTCACGTCCATGGCCAAGTTCAAGAAAGATTCGCTGTATTCCTTTCTAGGATCAAAAATACGTGATGGAGCCATCTCGTGTCGTGTCCATAAAGGGGCTTCGAACCAATAGTAACCCGCAATAATATCTATTTGCCCATCTTTGTTCAGATCAGCTACGGCAACGCCTTCGGAAATGAAATCACGGCTAATGGTAGTCTTTTTAAAATTTTTGGAGCTTATCGATTGGCTATGAGCCAAGTATGTGCATAGACATACTAATACGCTTAGTATCGATTTTATCGCACTGCTATTTTGAGTTTTCATTGTATTCAATAAGTAGGTTGATTTACATAGAGCTTGTTTGAGTGACTTCATGGGCTTTTATTCTGCGAGTATGGCTTTAATCAAAACTTGGTTCTCATTGTTCCCTGTAGGGTTTACGTTGACCAATCGGTCTTTTAAGGCTTTTAATAATGCTTTGGAGTCAGGAGTATCTAGTGCCCCTATCCGTTGAATGGTGTAGGTCAAAAATCGTGGTGTTTTTGCTTTCTCTGCCATTTTAAGCAGGCGTTCAGCATCCAAGGCTGCCAAGGGTTCGGCGGCATACCAATACATAAGGGGCAGATTGTGGTCGGCTATGTCTTCTGATTTTTGAACAAGGGCCTCCAAGATGTCCCAGCGTAGTTCTGGTTTTAATCGCAGTATTCCTGATGTAAGATAGAGCCGCACCAAGGCCGACTCGTCATTTTTTGCCAGGTTTACAAAATGAGATAGCGTAGCCGATGAAACTTTTTTGTCCTCGGTCAATAGCTGTATGGCCCAGCCCCTGATATATTCACTTGAATTGGTCAAGAGGTTGTTTAATTCTTTCTCTGAAAATCCGTCAGTTACATGCAGCGTCCATAGAGCACGTAGTTTTCGGGTCACATCAGGATTACCGGCCAGTATTTTTCTTAGGGCCATATGTACTTTTGGGTTCGGACCACGTTCTTGCAAAATAGTTCTGGCCTGCCGTACATACCATTCATTCTCGTGTAATTGATAATTGACCAAATCCATATCCTCAGCTTTTGACAAATCTACCTGTACCCATTTATCATTCTCATGGCTAATCTTAAAAATTCGCCCCAAGGCTTTGTCATGCACCTCTGGGTTTGGGCTGTGGCATTGGTTCTGATCGTACCAATCTATTGCGAATACGGATCCGCTGGGATCATATTTAAAATTAAGCCATTGCGACCAAGAATCGTTCATCGTAATAAAATCGGGTTTGTGCGAAGCGATATAGCCGGATCCCGATCGGGTCAATTGGTCATTGTTCAGTTTTGCTCCGTTGATGTTATTCATAAAGATAGTATTGTGGTACTTCTGTGGCCAAGTATTTCCGCCCAAATAAATCATGGCTCCTGCATGTGCATGACCACCTCCTGCTGCTGCAGACCTGAAATTACCGGCATGAGGCCCTCGATCTCCTAAATAATGCACATGATCCCCTATGGTTTTTATATCGTCATAAGTGTAGGGATTAAAATGCTCTCCACCTTGACGTTGGTATCGAGCACCTTGTATAATGTGGTACATATGCGGAATTACGCAGACCGTAATAAATGGATGCCCATAGTCGTTGAAATCAATTCCCCAGGGGTTACTGGTACCTTCCGAAAAAATTTCGAACTCATGCCTCGTAGGGTGATACCGCCATACCGCCGCATTCAATTTGGTGCGTTCTTTATCGGTAGCCCCGGGTTTGCCTACGTTTGAATGGGTGAATACACCGTGTACACCATAAAGCCATCCATCGGGTCCCCATCTCAAATTATTAAGTACCTCATGGGTATCATCAAGACCCCAGCCATCGAGTAACTTCTGCGGTGGTCCTGCCGGTTTATCATTTTCTTCATCAATAGGGATAAACAAAAGATAAGGCGCCGCGCCTAGCCAAACACCGCCCATGCCTACTTCGATACCACTGACCAGGTTGAGCCCTGTGGTAAATACTTTTCTTTTGTCTAAGGTGCCATCTCCGTTGGTATCCTCAAAAATAAGAATACGATCTCTGCCTTCTCCCTCGGTGGCAGGAATAGGGTAGGTATGGCCTTCTACGACCCACAGTCTACCACGCTGGTCTATCGTAAAACTGATAGGGCGAACAATATCGGGTTCGGCCGCCGCTAGCTGTATTTTAAAACCTTCAGGTAGATCCATAGCTTTAGCCGCTTTGGTACCTGAAAGACCTGAGTTTATGATGGGATCCAATGGTGGAAGAATAATAATGTCCTCTTGATGCAGTTCATTAGAAAAGTAGGGTCGTTCGGGATAGAACAAGAAATCATCAAAATTAATATGCGCCCAAGTATCATCACGAATATATGAAATTGGCGATGTGCCGCTCTCATTGTCGATAATACGGATAAAGATGTTTTTGTTTAAATAGGCACTTAAGTCGGCAACTACAGGTTGCATGGTAATGCGACCTTGACCTGTAGATTTAAAAATGACCTCATCGGTTTCGGCAAGTATCAGTTCTACCCGAGTGTCAGCCAATACACCTCCTGATACCCTGAAGGAAGCAAAGGGGTGGGTGACCTCAAAAGGGGTAGAGGTCAAGCTTCCCTTTAATTTATAATTTGTTGTTCCTCCACTGCTCAAAAAATAATCTCCATCAAAACCAATGTTGACATTTTCTTCGTGAACCGTAGATGGCCTATTGAAAAGAGGGTTTTTAAAAGCATCGCCCTTGGCAGTCCAATCACTTAAGCTGCCCCTTTCAAAGCCCAGATTCAAGGGCTTTCCATTCTTCATAGGTACAATTCCGGCTATTACACGAGTAACAATGGTGCCTTCGACCAGTTTAAACGTACCCACCATTCCTGCTGCACGATGACCTGGGACCGTACAAAAATAGGTATCATCGCTCTCTGCCCAAAAAGTGATGCTCGTACTTGAGCCTTTCTCGAAAAGGGTTTTACTTTTTATTCCTAATTTTTCTATGGCGATATCGTGGGTCATAGTCTCCCCGTTGGTGATGGTAATACGAACACGCTCACCCTTATTTGCGCGTAATGTAGGGTTTCGGGTACCATCACTGCCAAAATACCCTAGCATGGTGGCCTCAAGGGCAAATTCTCGATCAATATGGGTAGAATCTCGAACTATAGTCTCTACGGTTTTGTTTTTAGCCTTGGGCCGACAACAAATACATGTGGAGATGAGTAGCAGTACTACACAAGAAAAGAAAATAAAGCGGTATTGTTTCATAAGGTTGGGTTGAAATTTCTTTCGATTTTTTACTGGAGTTCCTCGATAAAAATATCTTTGAGTTCTACTTGCGCCATACCGCCTCCGTGAATTTGAAAACCGATTAGACCAGCTTGCGGAATGCTCATATCTTCTTCGATATAATCAACGGTCTTATGGCCATTTATATACAGTCGAATGCGACGATCTTCAGCACGAATTTCATAATCGTTCCAGTCATCTTTCTTTATCCATTGTAATACTTGTAGTGAATCTGGTGCTATTAAAGTTTTATTCCTACGTGATTCATCATAAAGACTTACCCAATAGTCTTCGCCCCAATCTGCTTGATAGCCGATCATTTCATAGTCAGGGTCTGTCAAACGCTCACTTCGAAACTGAATGCCCGAATTTATAAAGCCTTCATTCCCCGTCAATTTTATTTTCAGTTTTAAAATGAAATTGGCGTATGTACGATCGGTACATAAGAAATCATTGTGAAGCACCGTTTTATTCAACCAACCGCCCACAATGGTTCCGTTGGTGATACGCCATGTATTTGTGGTATCCCCTTGCCAGCCCCTAAAGGTTTTTCCATCGAAAAGACGTGTTGTATTCGCAGATTGGTTTTTGCAAGCTATTGTAGAGAGTAATAGTATAAGGGCACTACAATAAAGGAAAGATTTCATTGCGATTTTGTTAAGAACTGATTAATCCTATATTCTTTTTATCTTGATTTTAAGCTTCTTGTTCGAGACCAATTAGGCTTTTGGTAGCAATTTCTTTTGCATTAAAAATAAGGATTAAATTTAGATATAATGCCTCTTTGCTGATTTGCATAGGGTTATGCTAACTTAACTATAAGTGATACAACTAAAATTGAAAGTATTTGAATGACTTGGTTTAGAGGTGCCCTATAGTAAAATTGGTATTCCTTAATAAAATTCTAAAATTGATTAGGGTGAGGATGCTCCCATGGCTTTCTATAAGCCCGTTCTAAGAGTTTGGTGGCTTCGGGGTCATTTTCGATTATTCTATTTTCAGGGCTATAAATCAAGGGTCTTTCGGTCTGCATAGCCAAATTTGCAAGAATACAACTCGCCGTAGAGATATGACCTTGCTCTATATCGGCTATGGGTAAGCCGCCCGTATCAATGGCCGCGAGAAAATCTAGCATATGTAATCGGGTCGCTGGGGCTGCATTGAGCTCGATACGATTTTCGGTAAGGTCCTCGGGGTATTTTTCTCTTTCATAAACAACATCTTTATGAATGGCTTTACCATCGCCATGAGGTACAAAATCGTATTTCATGGTACTACCTGATAAGGTTCCCTTTTCACCAAATAGTTTAAAAGACCAGGGGTATTCTGGGTCGGCTGGGCTACCCCAAGTACGGTGTTTCCATACGCAGTCAAGTTCATCGAACTCAAAAATTGCGGTTTGGGTGTCTGAAATATTCGATTTTCCACCTTTTTGCACATAAATGCCACCAGTGGAGCTTATGCGTTTCGGCCACCCCAAATCTAGCATCCATCGTACGGTGTCCAACATATGAACGCACATATCACCCATAATACCATTGCCGTATTCCATAAACGTACGCCACCATCGTGTATGGGGCAAACCGTCATAAGCTCGTAGTGGGGCAGGACCTGTCCACATTTCGTAATCCAGATAATCGGGTATTGGCTGTAAAGGAGGATTATCATTGGCACGCATATGATAGTAACAGCACATTTCTACATGTGATACCTTGCCCAACAGTCCGCTATCCACTATATTTTTTTTGGCATCGATCAGATGGGGAGTGCTTTTACGCTGTGTACCTACCTGTACCACACGGCCATATTTTCTGGCGGCGGCTACCATGGCCTCCCCCTCCATAACGTCAACGCTTATGGGCTTTTGCACATAAACATGGGCTCCGGCTTTAAGTGCCTCGATAGTCTGTAAAGCATGCCAATGGTCAGGCGTTCCGATAAGTACAATATCCAAGTCCTTTTCTCCCAGCATTTTTCGGTAATCAGAATACAGTCTTGGTCTTTTACCTGACTTTTGTCTTTGACTCACTAAAGTCGCGGCTTCGGATAATAATTTACGATCTACGTCACAGAGCGAAACAACATCAATATTAGCCACTTGTATAAGTCGAAAAAGGTCGCTTTTACCATACCAACCAGTTCCTATAAGACCTACTCTAATCGGTTTTACACTATGCATCAATTCAAGGCCATAGGCCCCAAACGAAGATAAAATCAATGAAGCACTCGCCCCTTTAACAAAATTTCTTCGATTGATATAGAACGTGTTTTTTTTCATGCTGAGGTTGTTTTAAGATATATACTTAGATCTAAGAGACTATTTTTAATGCTATCAATTATATTTTCTGCCTGACAACTAGGCAGCTAAGTCTCTTTTTTCTTTAGCAAAATACTCATTTAGCGCCGATAAACACCAATTTTTAAAACCGCTATTGATGAGAAAATAATGTACAACCTTTTTTAAACAGCCACGAAAGATATTGTGTCACGTTTAAAACAAGACCAGCGCATAGTTTTTTGTGACCATAGGAGGGCTTTTCTGAGCTGCACCCTAGGCTATCGCATAAAAAAAGATAAAATATGAGTACAAAAGAAGATTTTACAAGAAATTACACGATCTCAAGCTGACTTCAATATGGCATTGTTCTATAAAGTAGTATTTTCGTTTACTATTTTAGTTCGCCTTATGACCTATACATTTTGTAAATCACACTTTTTTTGCCTAGTATTTCTTTTATTGTTACTGTTCTCCTCCTGTAAAGAGAAAGTAACTACAGATAAGCAGCACAAATTCACCAATGCCCTTATTGATGAGACAAGCCCTTATTTGCTGCAGCATGCCCATAACCCGGTAAATTGGCGAGCATGGACACAAGAAGCATTGGATAATGCGAAAAAGGAGAATAAGCTGGTACTGGTAAGTATAGGGTATTCATCTTGTCATTGGTGTCATGTTATGGAGAAGGAGACCTTTGAAGATGAGGAGGTTGCCAAAATCATGAATGAGCATTTTATCAGTATAAAAGTAGACCGTGAAGAGCGACCCGATATTGACCAAATCTATCAGATCGCCATACAAATGATTAATACTAATGGAGGAGGATGGCCTCTGAACGCCATAGTCCTGCCCAATGGAAAACCTATATATTTAGGCACCTACCATACCAAAGAACACTGGAGCCAGGTTCTGCTTCAGATGAACAAATTGTATCATGAAGACCCAAAAAAGGCTGCGGAGTATGCCGACGAACTAGCAAATGGTATTCAAGATGTGAATGTGATTACACCTTCCTCCGATTTTAAAAATATTTCTAAAAAAGCACTTACCGAGAGTGTTGAGAATTGGAAACCAAACTGGGATCTAGAATGGGGAGGAGACCTTGGGGATCAAAAATTCATGATTCCGATCAATCTGAGTTTCCTATTAGATTATGCGCAATTAAACAAAGATGAACTGGCAAAAGCACATGTGAAGAATACCTTAGACAAAATGGTCATGGGTGGTGTTTACGATCATATAGGCGGAGGGTTCTTTAGATATAGTACCGATGCACAATGGAAAATACCACATTTCGAAAAGATGCTGTATGACAATGCTCAATTGCTGAGTCTGTACTCCAAGGCGTATACGGTCTACAAAGACCTAAAGTATAGAAAAATAGTCTTGGAAATCGCAAGCTTTTTAGAACGTGAGATGAAAAATGCCGAAGGTGGGTATTATGCTGCAATCGATTCTGAGAGTGAAGGTGAGGAAGGCAAATATTATATATGGAAAGCCGATGAACTGAAAGAGGCACTAAATGGTGATTTCGACCTTTTCTCAAAATACTACAATGTACAAACTGATAAAATCTGGGAGAACGAGACCTATGTACTGCATAATCTGGAAGATGATAAAACTTTCTCAAAAACAAACAAGGTTTCCATGGCCGCCTTGAATACCGCCAAAACAAACTGGAAGAAGATGCTTTTAGAAGCTCGAGAGAAAAAAGTGGTACCTAAAACTGATGATAAGATAATCACTTCTTGGAACGCATTGTTGATTAATGGTTTTGTAGATGCATACAAAGCTTTCGGTCAAAAAGAATTCTTGGATAGGGCAGAGGGTATTTTTAATTTTATTCGCGAGCAAAGCTTTCAAAATGGTCAATTGGTACATTCCTATAAAAAAAATAGTAAGCGAAGCGATGGGTTTTTAGAAGATTATGCTTTTCTAATCGACGCCTCACTAAATTTATACGGTGCCACCTTAAAGGGCGACTATCTAAAATTCGCAATGGAATTGAATCAAGAGGCAACGACTAAATTTGCCGATGCCCCATCAGGAATGTATACATTCAATGAGGATCAGAAGCTGATTTCAAAAATAATAAAAACTGATGATGGGTTTTGGCCATCGCCAAACGCTGTTATGGCTCATAATTTATTTCGGCTTGGCCATATAAACTATGATACTGAACTTTTAAAAAAATCAAAGGCCATGCTTTCTGCCATGGTGCCCATGGTGAAGATGTATGCGCCCAACTACGCTAAATGGAATAGTTTGTTAGTACACAATACCTATCCGTTCTATGAAATCGTTGTCGTAGGTGAAAATGCCCTACCTCTGGTGCAAAGCCTAAACCAGAAATATATGGCAAATGCCTTAGTGGTCGGTAGTACTTCTAAAAATAATCTTCCTTTATTCAAAGGGCGATATATTGATGGTAATACTTTTATTTATGTATGTCAGAACAGTACCTGTAAACTGCCCGTGGCCACTGTAGAAGAAGCAATGGTACAATTAGAAAAATTTTAACGTAATTCATTCCCTCATTGGGGGTTTAACTGGCTTATATTGTAGGCAACTTCCCCTAGGCCTGCCCACCTATGAAGGGGCTTGTATCTAAATGCTAAATTCTGTTTACTCTTAATGTCTTGTATGCCTGCTTTTACCTTCAGGTGTGCCTGGTTGACGGCAAAAGCAGCCTTACCCCAAGGTAGTTTACTTCAGTAGGCCGATCTTGATAGGGTTCTTTCATTTTTTTCAAATACGGCTATTTTATTCCCTATAATTCTCAATTTTCTTCCAAACGGAATAGAAAACATAGGTAATTGGTAAAAAAAACAGGGATAATTTTATTTTTATGTTTTAAATTGTGGCGTTTAACAAAAATCAAACTATGCAGATAAAAGAATCCTCAGAAGTATATGACGTTATCATTGTCGGCTCTGGTGCCGGTGGAGGCATGGCGACCAAGCAATTGGCTGATGCCGGGCTCAATGTTGCCGTTGTCGAGGCCGGACCGTTTTTTGATCCCGCCGATACAAAAACAATGACCCAACTAAAATGGCCCTATGAATCACCTCGAAGAGGTGCAGGAACCACTCGGGCATTTGGTGATTTTGATGCCGCTTATGGAGGCTGGGAAATTGAAGGGGAGCCGTATACACACGAGGAAGGTACAGAGTTTCATTGGTTTAGATCGCATATGTTAGGGGGTAGAACTAATCACTGGGGGCGTATCTCTCTGCGGTTCGGACCCAAAGATTTTAAGCATAAAGATGTTGACGGCCTGGGTGAGAACTGGCCCATAACGTATGATGATGTAAAACCCTATTATGACAAGGTCGATAAATTGATTGGGGTATTCGGTACCAATGAAGGACTTCCGAACGATCCCGGCGGTTTTTTTCTTCCACCACCGAAACCCAGATTGCATGAAGTTTTCTTTATCGACGCCGCAAAAAAGGCGGGAGTTCCTACCATACCCGGTCGGTTATCTATGTTGACTAAAAGAATCAACCACGAAAGGGGCGTCTGTTTCTACTGCGGGCAATGCAGTCGTTCCTGCTCTATATATGCTGATTTTTCTGCGGGTAGTTGTTTGATTTTTCCAGCTCAAAAAAGTGGAGGTAGGATTAAGATTTTTGTAAACTCGGTAGTACGAGAGGTTACGACTAATGATGAAGGAAAGGCAACAGGAGTATCCTATATCAGTAAAGACGATAGAAAAGAATACAAGTTAAAGGCGAAAGTGGTCATATTGGCGGCTTCTGCATGTAGCTCGGCACGAATACTTTTAAATTCAAAGAGCAAGCAACACCCCAATGGACTAGGTAATAGCAGTGATCATGTGGGTAAATATTTACATGATTCCACAGGTGCTGGTAGGGCGGCCTTTGTGCCCGATTTAATGAATAGAAAAGTATCTTATAATGAAGATGGCGTAGGAAGCAATCATATATATTCTCCTTGGTGGGGCGACAATTCTAAATTAGATTTTCCACGAGGATATCATATTGAAGTTGGTGGGGGTATGCGTATGCCTGGTTATGGCTTTAGTTTTAACCCCAATGAGTTCAATAAGTTCTTTGGATTAAAAGTGGGTGGCTATGGTGACAGTCTACGTGATGATGTTAAAAAGTATTATGGATCGGTCGTAGGAATGGTCGGAAGAGGAGAAAGTATTGCCCGTAAAGACAATTACTGTGAAATTGACCCCACTACCGTTGACCAATTTGGTATACCGGTATTAAAATTCAACTATAAGTGGTCTGACCTTGAGGTGAAGCAAGCCAAACATATGCAAGATACTTTTGAGGAAATTATACATAATATGGGCGGTCACCCATTGAACGATAAACCAGGAAAAGACAGCGATTATGGTTTAGAAGCCCCAGGAAAAATCATACATGAGGTGGGTACTACCCGAATGGGCGATGACCCCAAGACCTCGGTAACCAATAAATTCAATCAATTGCATGATGTCGATAATGTATTTATTGTCGATGCCGGACCGTTTACCTCTCAGGCCGATAAAAACTGTACGTGGACCATATTGGCCCTGTCTTGGAGAGCATCTGATTATATCATCGAACAACTAAAACAGCAAAATATCTAGACCATGGATAGAAGAAAAAGTATACAAACAATTATTCTAGGAGCAGGAGCTGGTGCTGCGGGCTTGGCATTGCATGGCTGCAAAACGGAAACAGATGAGATCATAGATGCAAATGTTTCGAAAGGAGCAGAAAAATTCTATGGTAGAACACCAGAAGAAATTGAGCATGACATAAAAATACATGCCGAAACCTTGTTCAATACCCATGAAATCGAGACTATAGCCGTGCTCAGTACGGTGATTCTACCTCCTAAAGAACCGAACGGCGGCCCTATTGAGGCCGAAGTGCCCGAATTTATTGAGTTTATGGGAAAAGATATGCCTGACCTTGAAATCACCCTATTGGGTGGTCTGATGTGGTTGGATCATAAGAGCAATTCTGAGTTCGGTATTGAATTTAAATCGGCGACCTTAGCACAGCAGAAACAAATTTTAGATACCATCTGTTATCACGATATTGAAATACCCTTGGAAGAACAATCTTTAGAAATCCAATTCTTTTATCTAATGCGAGGGTTGACCGTTTGTGGGTATTACTCCTCGAAGGTAGGTATCGCTGAATTAGGCTATAAAGGCAATTCACCCAATATATGGGACGGCGTTCCTCAAGACGTTCTAGACCAACACGGTGTTGCCTATGACCCTGAATGGATTGCAAAATGTGTAGACCAAAGCAAAAGAGATATTGTAGCCGAATGGGATGATGAGGGGAATCTATTGACCTGATTTTTTTTAAACTAATAGTACAGGACGCGAAATCATTGACTGAACTACAATAGTACTTTGTAAGTGATGAGTATATAGTAAAAGCCCTTCTCTTTTAAGAGAAGGGCTTGTTTTTTACGAATTGTTTTTTGCCTCGAGCGTGCAAAACATAAAAACCTATGTTCTTTTGTAGCCTAAGGTTTTGTATTGCCTCTATTATTGGGCAATATGGTTCAGCCATGCCTTGATTTCTTGGGTATGCAATGTATAATTTGTTATTTCTGGCGGTAGATCAGAATGTTCAGATAGCCTTGTTAAAAGTTCATCTACCTTCTCAAGAGAAGCAAAAGAAGTATCATTAACTAGTTTTTCAGATAAAAATGAAATAATCAATGCCATAACCGAGCTTTTAAACTCTGGATGGTACTGAATACCAAAAAATGAAGTTTTTTTATAATCGAAGACCATGGCCTGCACCTTAGAATGTTCATTATAGGCCAATACAATGGCATCTTTGGGGTTTTTAGTCACTTCATCATAGTGAATACAAAGAGCTTTATAATTGTTGTTTCTATTTTTAAAAAAAGGACTTCTTTTACCAGCGCTAGTCAGCTGAATCGGTTTTGAAATTCCTATTTCAAGAAGGTTTTTGCTTTTTGCCACTTTGCCGCCGGCTACTATGGTCGCGACCTGTAGACCCCAGCAACTGCCATACAATGGAGTACCGCTGTTAAAAATGGTCTCGGCAAAATTCAGTTGTCTGGTTACGGCAGGTACATCATCTATAACGCTCAATGAACTACCGGTCCATAAAATACCATCGTATTGCCTCAGCTGTTCGGCGGTAGGTAAATCTTTGGTGCTGTCGGCAGGAAAGGCCACTGCAGTTCTGGCATCTGGAACAAGAAATTGTAGCATTTCTTGAAAAAGCAAGTGATAGGGTTCTATACCAAATGTTTCTCTTAGAACACGGGTCTCTTCATTGTTTCCTTCTACGATTAGAAGCTTCATAGTTATACGTTGTTTAAATCACCACTTACAGCTGATCTAAATAATTTTTCAAGATCTTCGGCACTTACCGGTTTTGCATTGGTAGGGGTAGAGGAATCCTGAAACGCCATTTTTCCGATTTCACTTGCTCTGCTGTCATCAATATCAATTTCGGCTAGTGTATGTGGTATGCCTAGCTGTTTTCTAAGACCTAATATATACATTATTACGGCATCTGTACCTGATTTTTCAAGTGCTAGCACCGTACTTAAATACTTCATTCTTTCTTCGATTACCGATTGGTTCTGCTTCAGGGCATAGGGCAAAATTATGGCGTTGAGTAGGCCGTGTTGCTTATTGTAAATGGCTCCTAATTGGTGCGCTATGGAATGTACCGATCCTAAACCTTTCTGAAATGCCGTAGCTCCCATAGCTGCTGCCACCAGCATTTGACCTCGGGCTTCGATATTGCTGCCCTCATTGACCGCTGTGGGCAAATATTTTGCGATCAGTCTAATCGCTTCTATAGCAATACCATCGGCCATGGGGTGATAGCCCGGGGCACAATACGCCTCTATGGCATGTACCATAGCATCTACCCCTGTCCATGCAGTAATATGGGCGGGTAATCCGAGGGTCAATTCAGGATCTAATAGTACTATGGCCGGTAACATTTTGGGGTGAAAAATTATCTTTTTTGTGTGCCGTTTTTGATCTAGGATAACAGAAGCCCTACCAACTTCGGATCCTGTTCCTGCTGTGGTGGGTATTGCAATTATCGGGGCAATGCCTGCTGTATTAGCATGGGTCCAATTATCCCCAACATCTTCAAAATCCCATAAAGAACCCTTTTGTCCTGACATGAACGCAATGGTCTTGGCCGCATCGATTGCCGATCCGCCTCCGAAGGCGATGACGCCATCATGCTTGTTTTTAGCGTAATGGGCCAAGCCGTCTAATACATTTTTTTCGGTCGGGTTTCCCTGCACATTACTAAAAATACTATATTCAATGCCCTCCTGCTTTAAAACGTTTACCGTTTTTTCAACAATATCAAGTTTTACCAAACCCTCGTCAGTGACGAACAACGGTTTTTTAATTCCCAATTGTTGGCAGGCTAATGCCAAATCTTTGATTCTACCTGCTCCAAACCAGATAGGAGTCGGAAAATTCCAATTTGTATGTGTTAATTCCATTTTTTCTATTTTTAGTACCACCAGTGGGGTCAATTCATCTGCCAGTGAGGCAGATTACGCAACCCTTAGCTATTAAATGGTGGGCTTATTTTCTTAAAATTAATTTGTGGCTACAAGGCACGAAAATGGAACGATTTTACCCGTGTGACATGGTCATAACCCAATTTGGAAAGGGTGACTCCCCGGCCTGAATTTTTGACACCGGTCCAGGCCAGGGCCGGATCCAAATAATCGCAACGATTCATAAATACCGTACCCGTTTCGATTCTATTTCCAAGGCTTTGAGCCTTATCCATATCCGAAGTCCATACTGAGGCTGTTAATCCGTATTGTGAATCATTCATCAAACGGACGGCTTCCCCATCGTCTTTCACTTTCATAATACCTACTACAGGGCCAAAACTTTCTTCGGTCATCACATTCATACTGTGGTCTACATCGACCAAGACATGAGGTGATAAATACGGAGTTCCCTTTTTAGAGGCCGAGAATATGGCTTCGTCGACCAAAGAACGAGCCCCTTTATCCAAAGCTTGGCCAATTTGCGCCCGTACATAATCGGCGGCTTCTGTCTTGACCATTGGTCCTAGATTGGTAGCTTCCTCCAAAGGATTACCTAGGATGTAATTTTTGGTGATTTCAACAAAGCCGTCCACAAAGCTGTCGTACACTGCCTCATGAACATAGATCCGTTCTATACCGCAACAAGATTGCCCACTATTGAAAAAAGCACCATCAACAAGGTTTTCTATACTGTGTTGTATATTAACATCAGCCCGTACATAGGCGGGGTCTTTACCCCCCAATTCAAGTCCACAGCTAATAAACTTTTGGTTCAATGCATTTTGAATCGCAATGCCCCCTTGTACTGATCCGGTAAAGCAAACACCATCAATATTGGGGTCTCCAATAAATTCGGCGGTATGGGTATGGTTCAGGTGCAGAATCTGAAAAACTCCCTCAGGTAGTCCAGCTTTTTTTGCTGCTTGGGCATACCGTTCTGCCACGAGCGGCGTTTGAAATGAATGTTTTAATATCACGACGTTGCCAGCCATTAAGGCCGGAACAATTGCATTTACAGAAGTTAAAAAGGGATAGTTCCACGGGCTTAAAACGCCCATGACCCCCAAAGGAATACGATCTACAAAACGTTTACCTGGTGATTGATCCTCTAAAACATAGGGTGACAAGGCCTCCTCGGCTATATTAATCATATAGGAGGCACGACCTTCAAACCCAGCTATTTCACCGGGAGCTTGGCCAAGAGGTCTTCCCATTTGCCATGTTATTTCTTCAGCTATTGCAGCTTTGCTATCGGTAATGGCCTTTACAAAGGCCTTCATATAAACGCCTCTTTCGGCCACAGTCAAATCAGCCCAAATAGGAAATGCCTTTTTGGCCAGAGCAATCGTATTTTTTATATCCAGGGAGCTATGTTCTTTAGTGGAACAATATACTGACCCGTCAATCGGTGAAATGGTATCTCTCATAGCTTAAATAATTTCAAAATATCTTTTTAGTTGCCAATCTGTGATTGCCCCACGTTGCTGCTGATCTTCCCAAGTTCTGGTATAAGAATAATGATCAACAAATGGATTACCAAACAGCTCTCGTGCGATTTTAGAGTTCTTAAATAGTTCTGCCGCTTGGGTCAATGTTCGAGGTAACTGAAGTTCATTGGGAAATTCAATGTCATATGCATTTCCTGACACGGCCTCTAAAGGCTCTATCTTATTTTCAATACCCCAAATACCTGAGCCAATGGCGGCTGCCAACGCCAAATGAGGATTAATATCTGCTGCGGAAACACGGTATTCTACACGTTGTGATGTGGGAGATCCCTGAATCGCCCTTAGGGCACAGGTTCGGTTATCAATACCCCATGATGCGGCCGTAGGGGCCCAAAAGCCAGGAATAAGCCGGGTATAGCTGTTACAGGTCGATGCGACCATGGCCAAAACCTCGGGCATTAATTTTTGCTGCCCTCCGATAAACCATCGCATAACATCTGACATAGTATCTTTTTTGTCTTGGTCATAAAAGGCCGATGTACCGTCTTTTTTTTGTAATGAAATATGTATGTGTCCTGATTGACCAGGATAATCTGCCGACCATTTGGCCATAAAACTCGCCATCATATTGCGCTGTTGCGCCCAAACTTTTATAAAGGTTTTGAATAATACTCCGTTATCGGCGGCTCTAAGTGCTTCAGAATGTTCAAGTGCACCTTCAAGAACTCCTGGCCCCGTTTCGGTATGTAGCCCTTCTAGTGGCATCTCCATTTCTGCCGAAAGCTTCATGATTTCGTGATAAAATTCGGCATGGGTCGAATTTCGTAAAGTCGAATACCCGAAATTACCCGGAGTGATTGGCTCTAAATGGTTATAGTTTTTATCGGCCGCCGTCTTTGGTGTTTCATTGAATAAGAAAAATTCGAATTCAAGAGCTGCGGTTGCCGTATACCCCAGTTTATCAAGTCTGTCTAATGTTCTTTTGAGAATAGACCTTGGACAGACGCTGGCCGCCTCACTTTCAGAAAAATCAGCTAAAAGAAGTACTGATTTATTATCCTCTGTGGGTAACATTCGTAGACTTGAAGCGTCGATAGTCGCCCAGGCATCTGTAAACCCATCTTTCCAGCCTGTGAAAGAATCTTGGGTATACAGCTCATCATTTGAGTCCCATCCAAAAATAACATTACAGAACCCTAATCCCTTTTCCAAAGCGGATAGAAACTTTTTGGTGCTGACATATTTACCGCGTAAAACACCATCGATATCAAC
>JASFYU010000179.1:0-10000 GCA_045046905.1 Flavobacteriaceae bacterium
AACTACCTCGTGGGCCTGCCTGCCTGCCTTTGCCGTCAGGCAGGCCCACGAGGCATTAGAAACCTGAGTTCGATGCAGGTTAAACCCAATGGCAGGCATAACTTACTGAAGCAATAAGGTGCAAGCATTAAGCTTGAGCCGAACCGATAGATTTAAGCCCTCGTATATTTTGATTTTCTGTGACCAAAAAAGGAACCCAACAGAACCGAAATACAAAACCTAAAAAGAATTTCTTCAATCTACGGTAATCTGACTTCCCCACCAGTCCTGATTGGGTGCAAAATCCTCGGATAGTATCTTTTTTCTGGCCTTTTCCAATGCTGGTAGTGATTTTTGAAGTATTCTATTTCGACGTTCCTGAGCTAGCATAGCATTGTACTCTGGATCCTTGACAGGTAATTCTGCACCTATTTCAGTAAGCCAGGTCTGTAGTTTAGTACTCAATTCACCAACAATCAGCGGGTTGTTCCCGGCCACATCGAATTGCTCGCCTATATCAGATTGTAAGGCATATAGCTCATCTCTTCCATCTTCCCAATAATGAATCAACTTCCATCCCTTTTCTTGGATAATAGATGAAGGTTCACCACCTTGGTTTCCGTAATGTGGATAATGCCAAAACAAAGGCCTGTCAATATCAAGCTCATCACCCTCGAGCAAGGGTCTAAGACTTATTCCATCTATATGCTGTTCAGGCAATAAATCAATATTTGCCAAATCAAGTATCGTAGGGTAAAAATCAGTTCCTGTAACCGGATAATCACTCGATAAACCCTTGTTTTGAAGCCATGGCACCTTAATAAAGTAAGGCTCACGAATACCACCTTCCCACTGGTACCCTTTTCCTCCCCGCAGTGGAAGATTCGATGTAGAAAATGAATCTCCTGAAGCCACTCCCCCATTATCCGAGGTAAAAATTACGATCGTATTATCTTCTATACCTTGAGCAACCAAAGCATCTAGCACTAGGCCAACAGCATCATCCATACTTTCTACAAGACCAGCATAGATTGGATTATCTTGTACCTGTCGTATGGGTAGCACCCGCTCCATACTATACCCCTTTTCATCAATGCCCCTTTGAACGGCTTTTTCTCGATATTTTTTCCATTTAGAATTTGATGTTTGAATAGGGCCGTGTACTGCATAAAAGGATAGCATGGCGAAAAAAGTAGTGTCTTTATGGGTTTTAATAAATTCCACGGTCTCTTTGGCTAGTCTCATAGAAAGGTTTTCACCTTTTTGCTTATTATCTAATTTAGGGTTTTCCCAAGGTGAAAAGTAGCCTCCAATAGGACTTCCTTTGTCCCAACCTCCTTTATTTATATCAAAACCATGATCTTCAGGATAGGAACCTTGGTCTCCAAGATGCCATTTTCCTGCAAAAAAAGTTTTGTATCCAGCATTCTTCATGGCTTCAGCCATGGTAATATCTTCCTTGGGGAGCTCGTGAAGATAGGCCGCCGGAAGTAATATATCATGACGCTGGCGTTCACGCCAATCTGTTCCTGATTTGGCTCCAATCCAATCAGTAATACCATGTCTTGCCGTAAACTTTCCGGTCATGATACTTCCCCTTGAAGGGCTACAGACCCTACTTGCCGCATAGCCATGGGTGAATACCATACCCTCCTTGGCTAACTTATCAATATGGGGGGTTTCATAATATTCACTCCCCGTACAACTCAGATCCATAAGACCTAAATCATCTACCAAAATAAAAACAACATTGGGTTTTTTCTTAACTTTTTTTTGAGTTGATGTACAACCTACTAAGAGGGCTAAAACACAGAATATAAGCTTGTAAAATTTCATTGCAAAAAAAAGTTATTTAGTTATTGCTATTGTTTTATGTTTTGAAAAACCAAGTATTTAAATACCGTCATTATTCTTTATAGCGATAATAATCTTCAGGTCATTTCACCTTTTAAATGAGCGATATGTTTTACTTCGCCGAATATGTCAGGTCGGCTTATGGCCACGGGGTACAGCTTCATATGTCCCATTCCCCTTACCTTTCTAAATATAGCCAGAAACCTGCATCATTCCTAGGGATTTCAACCTCTGATACAACATATTCCTCGTCAGTATCATAGCTAAGACCTCGTCTTCAATCAACAACCTCGACCCAAGGGTACGAGGTATACTTTCGCAAAAATATTTTTCATTTCGAAGCAGGCCTCGGTAAACCTGCCTGCCGGCATAGGCAGGCAGGTTAAACCCTCAATGAGGGATTAAAAACCTGTTCAAACACACTATTTACATAAGTTAATTGGGTTATTGGCTGCGTCGTCGGTATTGAAGAAAACTCTCCTCCAATATTTTCATAATAACCTGAGTTCGAACTCAGGTTATTAGGCAGTGACAAATGTAATGCCCTTGTACTGTGTTGCTTGTTCTAAAGTTTTATAGAATTACGTCTGTCTCTTGTCTGCTAGATTGTGACTTTTTTAAATTCGTTTGCCCTGTTAAACTAGCGAGACCTCTTGTTCTGATTATTCCATTTCACTTTTCCATTTAGCAACCATACTTTTGATATCTCTGCCTCCTTTTATGGCAACAAGTATCGTAAAGGCAATATACCAAATCAAGATAAGTGCGCAAAAGACTGTCCAAAACGAATGCTCCATAACTATAGTGACTTTTTAATGAACGGCTTCAATTTAGAACCTAAAACCATAGCAATAGCTGCCGCAAAATACGTTACAACACCAAATTTATAGGGCCCAATTTCTAGCACGGCTACTTGCGTAGCATCGACTTCCTGTAAAACAAGGTACATAATAGGAATTATCCCCCCGACGGCAATAGCTGCAAAGGCACCCCAGTTATTGGCCGGTTTCCAATAACAGGCGGAGATCAACAAAACACTCATACTTGAAAGGTAGATTGTACCTGTTACTTGTAAATATACCCAAAGATCGCCCTTTAAAGGATACCAAAGACCGTATAACAACAAGAACAGTCCGATAATACCGATTAGAATACGGTTCCACAGTAATCCTTTTTTATTGGACCAAAGGCCTTTGTGAATGGGCTTCATAATATCATTGTAGATTACAGAGCTCCATGCAATCATATAGGATGAGTTGGTAGACATATCTGCGGCGAGCATTGCAGCGACCAAAATTCCAATGAGGCCTACCGGCAATATAGTTGCCAACAAATTTGGCATGGCCATAATAGCTTCTCCTCCGGTAAATATATCTGGACCAAAATAGTGCAATGCCGCTATCCCCAACACTGAGGGCACCGCAAATCTTACTAATAGGAATGGGGCCGTACCTATAAAAATACGTTTTGCGGTTATGGTGTCTTTGGCAGACAAGACCCTTGATATAATAGTCTGCCAAGTAAGTACTGAAGCAAAGGACACCAAAATATCAAGTGAGATTCTATCCAAACCGTAGGTGCCACTGGCAAAGGGGTTATAGGCTGGTGGTCCAAGAAAGGTATCAACACTTCCGAGCATATTAAACCCGCCAAAATTTACGACAAGTAATATAATCACGACTATCAACCCAAGGCTCATGACCACAAATTGGATGTAATCGGTTATGAACACTGAAATCATTCCACCAAGTATGGTGTAAACGGCAACACCCAAAAGAATCAAGGTCATCACAATCTCGAGATAACCCATTTCAAATCCACATACTACGGTTAAAAAATTTCCGGCCTGTCTTAAAAACACACCCATGTTCAGTAATCCACCTAAAACAATGACCACCCCACTGGCCCAGCGTACTTTCGAACCAAATTTTTCTTCAAAGAGTTCGGGAAGAGTTATCACTTCCCTATCTCGCAAGGGTTTAATACAAAAACCCGTCCAACTCACTACAAACATTGAAAATGCGAGTGCTATTCCCGGGGTAATTCCAGCGAATCCATACTTGTATCCCAATTAGGCATTCGCCATACAGGTTGCAATGCCGAATTCAGTAGCAGCCAAGGAGGCAATTCCTAAATACAGATTCACGCTTCTGCCGGCTACCAAAAAATCATTTAAATTCTTGACATATCTCCTTACCCACAAGCCTGCTGTTATTGTACCTGCCAAGTACACCAGCACAATACCCCCATCTATCAAGGAATCGAAATTGGTCATTTAACTTCCTAATAAATCGGTGACAATATCTTGTAAGCCCTTTGTAACCAAGGCCGTAATACTTTCGCCTTTTTCTTTTGTGGCATATGTAGGGTCTCCATAAACCCCATTAGAGGTTGTTTCCATTATTGACCGGTACATGGAAGCTTTGGGAGCATGAAGCAAGTCTCCCTTCGCCCATGAAAAAGTATCTGAATGGGCTCCTTTTTCCAATTTATCTACGTGCACGAGATGGGGTGCAATAAGCAACAGTAACGAGGTCTCAAATTCTCCAGCATGGCCAGTGCCATTTCGGCCGCTCTCATTCAACTCTGTAAAAGATGCACCTCCCAGTTTCCACCATGTAACCAAAGTTATTTTTATATTGGAATATCGATATCCCAATTTCTCTACTAAAACCTGACCCACACCTTGGTTTCCACCATGACTATTTAATAAAATAATATGCTTAAACCCATGCTTGACCACTGAGGAAACGATATCTTCTACCTGCCGCATAAATGTACCATGTCTTAGGGTCAAGGAACCTGAAAAATCCATATGGTGATCAGAGCAACCAATACCAACCACTGGCAACACCAATACTTTATCAGGCATTTGTTCATGTAGGGTTCTGGCAAAATGTTCACCGATCAAACGATCGGTAGCCAATGGTAAATGAGGGCCATGCTGTTCGGTTGCGGCCAAAACTAAAATCAAAGGTATCTTTTTGTCTAGTTGTGCTATTTGTAGCGTAGTAAGTTCATCGTAAATCATTTGTTCAGTTTTTAACGGCCCACATTTCTATTTCGACCAGTAAAGTCATTAGCAAGCCTGATTCCACAGCAGTACGCACAGGTTTTGGGTCTTGAAAATAATGTTTGTACACCTCGTTGAACCTTGGCCATTCGGCAAGGTCTTTAATAAAAACATTTACTTTGAACACATCTTGCAAAGAACAACCTGCCGAAGCCAATTGAAGACTACAATTATCCAAAGTATAGGCTGTTTGCTCTTCAATGGTATCTCCAATGACATTGCCTTCTTTATCTATGGAAGCCTGACCTGAAATGACCACTAATTTTCCAGGGTTGACTTCCAATACTGGGGAATAAGGCCCAGCGGTCTTATGTTGACCGGCATTTTCTGGTAAACTTTTGCCTATTCTAGATGTAGCATTCTGTTCTTTTTGCAGTAAGGGTATATAGCCTGTAAAACCTGTTATTTTCCAGACACCTTTAACCTTTCTGCAACTATAGAGTGTCTGCCAATCGGTATGGATTTCTGTACCATCTTTCTTTTTCATGGGGCCAAAGAACTTTTTATGCAAAAGCGCATAATCTCCTTTTATTTCAATATCCTGTAGAACGGTTACCCTATGAAAAGCATCTTCCTTATTCTCGACCAACTCGATTTGAGAAAATTCCTTTGCCTGTTGCAACCATTCCTCCTTATATGATTTCAAATCAGGATACTTAAGCTCCCATTTATCCACGTTGAATTGTTTTCCTGCATCTATACCCAAGAAACCATCCGATACAAAATCCGCTGCCACCATATTCCAGTCTTGGGCTACAAAAGCCTTTGTATCTCTATTTACCAACATCTCCCATAGGTATTCCTTATCATCGTCTTGGAGAAACGGGTTCTTCTTCATAGTTTGAATTCTTTTTGATTTAATAGATAGTGTTTTATGGCGACTTTATCAGGTTCTACGCCTAATCCCTTTCCTTTGGGCAAATGCACAAATGGAGGTTCTATGCAAAGGGGTTCTTTCAACAAATCGTGTTCTCTAATCAATCTTCCAAAAATATCACTTGGCCAGATACAAGATTCCGCTGCCGCTGCCGAATGCACATACATGGCTTCCAAAATGCCGAGGTCAATTTCAGAGCCATGCCAGCAAGGGAGTTCTGCGGCTGAAGCAATATGATCCAACCGTTGAAAGTTCGCTAAACCACAATTGAAATTGAATCCATCTACCGCTTCTTGTTGAATGGCCTGAATACTATCCTTGACTCGTTGACCGTGAAGTATATAGGGCAAAGAAACGTGTAACACGATAGGAATTGAACTATACGTTCTCAACTTTGCATATTCGGGCAATTGCCATCTTGAGATGGGGTCTTCCAAACAAAGTACATTCCCTACTTCTGACAAACCGTCTAAACGTTTTCTTACCTCATACGCATAGTCCCAGCGTTCATTGGGATCAAGTATAACTTGCAAACCTGGTGCCGCATCGGCTATAGTCTGACACCAACCCACTACGTCATCTTCAAGATCTGTCTTGAATTTAAGACAATCATATCCCATTTGCTGAAATTTAATTGCCAAATCCGCGATGTCCTCCGATCGACGATGACTAGACCAAGAACCTATCTTTACCTTGCCCCTTATAGGCCCGCCCAACAGGTCGACTACCCTTACATCCTTCAATCTAGCATATGCATCCCAAATGGCGCATTCAAACCCGTCATATTCTCTGCTAAAAACAAAAGGTAATTTTTGAAGCACCAAAGTTTCTATCTCGGTTCCTAACAATATCTGACAAATAGCCTCTACAGTTCGCCAATTATGTCCTCGGTACAACTCACCCCATCCGATTATACCATTACTCAGCTCAAGCTCTACCAATAATTTAGGCATTTCATCAAACTGCATACTCCAACCAGCTTTTGCCCCGACAGGGAGTTTGTGCAAGGGTTTATTGATTCCTTTACTTTCAATGGTTCCGGAGTGTGTTGGAACTTTTACCTCATATAATTTAATACATACTATTTTCATATTTCTTCCTTATGGCCAATAAAACTATTACTATACAACAAATTGGTAAATCCGGCATCTACCTTAATCGTTTGCCCGGTAATGGATCTAGCGAGATCCGACAGAAGAAATACCACGGCATTACCACAATCACGGGCAGTTATCAGATGTCTTAGACTTTGATATTCGTCTTTTTGTTCTTTTTCCCATTGGTCGGGGTCATTGGTCCAAGATGTCATTATTTTCCTGTTTTGCTCCGAATCAACATAGCCTGGAGCTACTGCATTACAACGAATGCCAAATTCTCCGAGTTCTACTGACATACCACGGGTGAGCCCTTCTACTGCCGATTTGGCACTTGAATAAATGGCGTGGTTGATTGTAGTTTTATGGGCATGAACCGAAGATATATTTACCAAATGACCTACTTCTTTGTGCGTTATTAGTTGGTTGGCAAATGCTTTTGACATAAGCCATACGCCCTTTACGTCTATATTGTATAAATGGTCAAATTCCGATTCGTCCACTTCATTTGCTCTTTTTCTTAATCCTACTCCGGCATTATTCACTAGGCCATGTATTACCCCATATTGTTCTTTAATAGTAGCGAATATTCTGTTGACATCTTTCGGGTTGCAAATATCGCCGTGAATCGCAATGGCATTCGGGTACTTCTTAGCAGTTTTCTTCGTTTTTTCAATATCAAGGTCATTTATAATAAGTTGGCCTCCGCACTCTGCAATGGCTTCGCAAATTCCAGCTCCAACGCCCAGGCCGGCACCCCCTGTTACCAAATACCTTTTTCCAGTAAAATTTAAATACACCATAATGGTTAATTTGGTTTTAATGAATTCGTATTGATTTCATTATCAATGAAACAAATTTACTCCTAAGAACCGTCAATAGGTAGCCCTTCCTCCTGAAAGATCAAATATAAATCCTGTATTGAAACTAGCTTCTTTGGATGCAATCCAACAGACAAGCGACGCAACTTCATCTGTGGTGCCCAATCGACCCATGGGTATCTTTGCAGTCATGTATGCCAACGTTTCGGGGCTTGTATCTTCATTCATCGGAGTTGCAATTACGGCTGGGGCGATACCATTGACCGTAATCCCTGTATGGGCAAATTCCTTTCCTACCCCTTTGATAAGACCCATAAGACCTGCTTTACTTGCCGCATAGCCAACCATTCCAGGATTCCCTTCCTTGCCTCCAATTGAAGTAAGATGTACAATTCGCCCATAATCTTGTACAACCATTTGTGGCAATACGGCTTTAGTTACTAGAAAAGCACCTGCAAGGTTTATCTCCATAATTTTCTGAAAATCCTTTAAAGAATAGTCCAAAATATTGGTATCTGTTGGCCCTACAACACCAACCGTATTTATCAAAATATCTAATCGCCCTTCAATATCGATAATGTTTTCAATTGCCTCATGTAAACTTTTTTCATCACAAATATCAACAACAAGGGTATTTACTGTTACCCCCTGTTCCCTGAATTCCTTTGAACACTGTTCAAGTTCCTTTTTTAAGACATCAACTATGTATATTGATGCTCCCTCTTTAACTAGTCGCTCCGCTACAGCTTTGCCGATACCACGAGCGCCTCCGACGACCAATGCCGCCTGATTTTCAAATCTTTTCATACGATTCACGTTTTTGAAATAGTGTTTCCCAACTTAATTTGGAAATCTCACTACATAATTCCGAATTCTTCAAATGCTTCACAAGCAGTCATGCCCTGTTGAATAGCTTTTTGTATGACCTTTTCACATTCTGCCTTTTCCAAGGCCGCTTTTATTACTTGTTTTTCAATTTTTTGTGGAATAATACAGACCCCATCCATATCACCAAATACGATATCACCAGGATGAATCAACACCCCATTCATTTCCAATGGAACCCTATAATCGATAACCTTGCCTCGAGGTCCTTGATCTTGACCATACCTGCCATATGAAAAAGTAGGAAAATCAAGCTCTAAAATACCCTTGGTATCTCGTGAATACCCATCAACCACCGCTCCGGCCGCGCCACATTTCATCGCCCTACAGCTCATCAACTCGCCCCAGAGTGCATACGTTGGTGATGCACCTGTACAAATATATACCTCATTGTTTTTTAAATCATCTAAGGCTTCCAACATTAGACCAAACGGTTTAGACGTAATTAGATTCTTTCCACTTCTAGAAATCTCTTCAAAACAATCGGCTTCCAAAACTGGCATAGCCCTTCCCACAACAATCATATTTGAGTGTAGGGGTTGTATTTGAGGTGCCAAAAACTGATGCAGATATCCCTGCCTATCCATAATATCACCTATTACCGATGAAAACAGTTTCTTTTTCATCACAGCAAACAATTCGTCATCGTTAATCCATTTCATTCTATACCAATTAATAATATGTTATTTAGTTTTAAAAAATATTTAGTAAAGCAAAAATGGGCCATAAATTCCTGAAAATCTACTATAAATTCCGCACAAACCAATACAAAAACCCCAAAAAATTATTTATAAACTCTCAATGGTCTACTAAACGTATTGTATTCTAATCAAGAATACATATATTTAATAGATGTTATTTCTAACCTATGAAACCAAAACTTGTCAATAGAGGCGCTTTTCAAAATGAATCTTTTAACACAAGCTATCTTAATGGTCCAAGCTTTTTTAAAGTATGGCACTATCATCCTGAATTGGAATTGATTGTGATCTTAGAGAGCGAGGGCACTCAATTTGTTGGCGATAGTATAGAGAAGTTTCAATCTGGCGATGTGTTGCTCCTTGGTAAAAACGTTCCACACCTTCTGTTAAACGATTCAATTTATTTTGAAAAGCAATCAAATCTAAAGGCCCGCGCTATCAGCATTAATTTTAATCAATACTTTTTAGGGAATACTTTTTTATCGTTACCTGAAATGAAACATATTCGCAAACTGTTGGAACGTTCTAAGCAAGGAATCAAGTTTCAAGGGACTTCTAAACTTAAAGCCGTTGATATTATCAAAAAAATTGCGTCTAGTAGTAATTTTGATAGAATTATTGAACTTATTAAACTCCTTGGCATACTAGCTAAAACCACAGAATATAGATTACTCACCAGCATTGAGTATTCAGATTCTCTAAATGATATTGAGACA
>JASFYU010000180.1:0-17819 GCA_045046905.1 Flavobacteriaceae bacterium
CTCCCCCTAGCCCCCTCCAAAGGAGGGGGAACTTGTCCGGAATTAATTTTTCGTTCTTCGTTGCCCGTTGTTGGTTGATGTAGTTCGCTAAACACTATTTCACTCCTTAACTAACTCACCAACCACTGTTTACTTTTTTTAGTTTCTGGTTTACGGTTTCTCGTTTCTATTCTCTCTTATCCTCGGTCTTAGTTCTTGTTTCTCTTTTCTATACTCTTTTCTCTATATCATTTTTCCACTATTGCGATTTTATTTCATTTCTACTACCCTGGCCGACCCTGAAGCCTTGCTATGCAATTTTGACGGGTTACCGCGGTATTTCACATTTGAAGAACCCGAAAGCTTAGCATCGAGCGATTCATTTACGGTAATTTCACAATTTGAAGAACCAGACATTACGAATGAGGCATTATCGACCTCCAATTCATATGTTTTAAAATTGGAGGATCCTGAAGAACGGACATCTAGGTTCTTTGCATTGCCCATCAGTTTTATATTACTTGAACCCGAAGTTCTTACGGAAAGGGATTCGACCTCAAGAGCCAATTCTAAATATCGAGATCCTGAGGCTAGTATTTTAAAATGGTCACTTTTAAGTGTTTTAGTACTCGACAACTTACCAGAGCCCGAAAGTCGTATCGCATTAATACTTTCTACCGGAATAGTAATCAAAACACGTGCATTGCGAGACATCCTAATATTTAGGTTGTTTCTCTTTTTTATGGTCAGTGTGCCATTGGTGACTTCAGTTTCTATGTATTCTAAAATATTTTCTTCTCCTTTTATAGTTATGTTCCCTTCCTTGCCTGAAACCAGTGCTACATCAAAAGGCCCTCCGACCGATATACCACTATACTCTTGCGTATTTATAGTTAGCGTTACCACGTTTCCGTTGCCTTCTATTTTTTTGATTCGTTGTGCACTTATTGCAGCCATGCAAAGAAGAGCCAATACCAGTGTTGTTCTATTTTTCATGTGTTTAAAATTTTGTAATTCATAAAGAATAATTAAAAATTTGAGAACCCATGGAACCACTCATTCCTCTCGTTCTCCCATGAATTTGTTTTAATCATACACTTGGGTGTACTTTTTGATTAAAAAAATTCATGTTCGTTTCATTTTCCATCCTATTTTATGTCATTCCCGAGAAGTCGGGAATCTGTTCTATTTATTGTTCTGATTTTCAAATCGTTAACCTGAGTTGTTATTTAAATCGATTTCTATGCCAAAATCGTATTGATTTCAAAATCAGGTATTTACGGTTTTATAGGGGTGTTACTTTACTTTTTATGTAAAATATTTGGACGGATTTTGTCCAAATATTTTACAGTTTCCATTAGAGAATTACTCTTCTTTAAGTGCCTCTATTGGGTTTGCCGACGCTGCTTTAAAGCTTTGCCAGCTTACCGTCAATAGAGCAATACAAAGGGCAACAAGACCTGCTAAAGCAAAAACCCACCAACTCATGGTCGTCCGGTATGCAAAATTTTCTAACCATCTGCCCATCACATACCATGAAACAGGTACTGCAATAAGAAAAGCCAAACCTACCCACTTCAAGAAATCTTTATTTAACAGCGAAAGTATTTGGGCAATTGTTGCACCATTTACTTTTCTGATACCAATTTCCTTTTTTCGTTGTTGCATATAAAAGGTCGACATGGCCAAAATGCCTAGAAAGGAAATGATAAATGATAACAGCGTAAAATACCCGATAATCTTTCCGGTTTTTTCTTCTTTGACGTACCATTGGTTGATGGTATCGTCAACAAACTTCACATCAAACTCTGCGTTGTCGATCAAATCTGTGTAGGCAACTTTGATTTTGTTGGCCGTTTCGAAACTATTTTTAGGGTTGATTTTCAAGAAAATATTTCCTGCCTGAAAATTCGGTGTTTGTTGTCGAATCATCAAAGGCCCAATATTGTCACGAAGTTCGTTAAAATTAAAATCGTTGACCACTCCGAGAATAGGTATCTCATTATCCCCCATTTTAAAGGACACCGCATTGTTGTCAAGACCCAATTCTTTGATTGCGGTTTCATTCAAGTACATGCCCTTATCGGAGTAAGCGACGCCAGTAGATTTCACGGTAATATCAAAAACATTGAAAAAAGAGGAGTCCACCGTAAATTCTTGAAAGCTCAAAGATTTTCCATTATTATCAAAGGTCTGGTTGCTACCACCGCTCAACGGACTCTGCCAGGTGATAGAAACATCGTCTACCCCAGTAATCTGTAAAAGGGCATTCTTTATCACCTCTTTTTTATCGGTCGAACCCAAATAGTCTAAGTGGACTATATTATCTTTTTGAAAGCCAAGATCTTGATTACGTAAAAAATCGGTCTGTTTTAAGATAATCCAACTACAGGCCAATAAGGCTATTGTTACGGTATATTGAAAGGTGATAAAAACTTTTCCGTAGACGCCTTTTGCCTTGGTTCTAAAACTACCTTTTACAACTTCTATTGGTTTGAAACTGGAAATCTTCAAAGCTGGTATAATTCCTGAAAAGAAACCTATCAAACCGAATATCCCCATCAATACAATCAGATTGGTAGGGTTCAAACTGTCATTCAGAGACAATCGCGTATTCAACAACGAATCAAAATAGGGCTCCACTATTTTTGCCAAAAGAAGTGATAACATGACCGAGGCAAAACATAAAAAGACAGATTCCTTTATAAATTGAAAAATCAATTGTCTTTTAGAGCTTCCCAGCAATTTTTTAATAGCCACTTCTTTTCCACGAAATGTCGCCTGGGCCATGGTGAGGTTAATGTAATTACCTATAGCTAGCAACAATATGAGCATTACGATCACCGATAATATTGTAATTAATGTTTTGCTCGTACTCTTGGTACCACTACCTTCTTTTGTACTAAAATAAATATCTTTTAATGGGGTAAACTCTACTATAGTGGCCCACCCCTCAGTATACAACCAAAAATCTTTCTTGAACTTCTTC
The DNA here is from genome assembly GCA_045046905.1 of Flavobacteriaceae bacterium. Lineage (GTDB taxonomy): Bacteria > Bacteroidota > Bacteroidia > Flavobacteriales > Flavobacteriaceae > JASFYU01. Next base: position 2,969 of record JASFYU010000180.1, read on the forward strand.
AAGATTTCCGGTGCTTTTGAAGGCAAGTCCGAATTCTCCTTTGCCAAAAAGTAGGTGCTCAATGAACACCAACCATACTCTTCCAATATACTCTCAAAACCATAAATCTCTTTGAAGGCCGCAAGGTTTACGAGGGCATCTTGCTTGGCAAAGTGGGTGTTTTCAGGAAAATCATCCATAATGCCCGTAACCATAAACTTGTTATTTGTGTTTATGAAGACGGTCTTGCCAATTGGGTCAGCGGTACCAAATAATTTTAAGGCTGTTGTTCGCGATAATACAATACCGTTAGCCGTTTGCAACACATCTTTCGGCTTTCCCTTTAAAAGGGGAAAGGAAAAAATGTCTAGAAATGAGGCATCTACTCCTAAATAATCAAATTTTACTTTTTGACCATCGGTTACCGAAATTCTTCCCGATTGATTATAGACTCTTGTAAAATCTTCTATTTCGGGAATACTATTTTTTAGATCTACTGCTATGGGTGGCGAAAAATCAACAGTTTCATTTTCCAATCGATATATCCTATCCTTATTTATCTGAAAATCATCTACAGAAAGTTCATGCCGTATATAGACGCTTAAAAGCAAAATAAATGTAATCGATACTGCAAAACCTATAACCGTTATCGCCGTATACAATTTATTCTTTAACAGGTATCGTAAATATGATTTTATAGTTATCATTTTTCTTGTTTTATCCTCCCCCTAGCCCCCTCCAAAGGAGGGGGAACTGGTTTGTGGTTTATTCTTTTCTTAGTTGTTCGTTGTCTATTATCCCTCAATAGTAAACTGTTACCTTTCATTGTTGCACCTATCTACTACAGGCAGGTTCAAACACACACATTGATTTATTGTTCAGGCCTGATTGTTTCTAATAAACAGTTTGCTTCGTGCCTCGCAAAGACGTTCTATTGTTCATTGTTCATTGCTAACTGTTTACTGTTCACTTTTCACTGATAATTGTTTACTGTTCATTGCTAATTGTTCACTGACAACTGTTTTACTCATCTCGCAATGATTCTACCGGATTAGCCATAGCCGCCCTAAAGCTCTGCCAGCTTACGGTCAGCAATGCAATCGCCAAAGCGGTGAGCCCTGCCAAGGCAAAGACCCACCAACTTAGTGTTGTTTTATAAGCAAAACCATCTAACCACTTGGTCATCGCAATCCATGAAATAGGTACAGCTATAAGGAATGCCAGCCCCACCCATTTCACAAAATCTACATTTAAAAGCGAAAGAATTTGTGTGATTGTTGCACCGTTTACCTTTCTAATCCCGATTTCTTTTTTTCGCTGTACCACCGTGTAAGAGGTAAGCCCAAATAGCCCTAAAGAGGCAATCAATATTGCCAATACTGTAAATATTTGAAATGCCCTTGTGAATTTTTGATCTTCCTTGTATTGGGCTTCAAATTTTTGATCTAAAAATGTGTAGTTGTACGTGCTTTCCGGAAAAACCTGATGCCATATTTTATTCAATTCGCTTAAAGCCTGAGTGGTACCGGCCATAGTCGCTGCTTGTTTGTCAAGTTTTACCAAAATATTGCTCCTAGTATTAAAATGGGTTATTATCATGGGTTCAATGGGAGATTTCAAGCCAAAGTGGCTGTAATCTTTGACCACTCCGGCAATAGTAAAATCTTCATCATAAAACTTCATGGTATTCCCGATTACACCCTGCATATCAGTAATACCCATAAAACGAGCTAATTTTTCATTGATTACGATATTGTGGCTCCATCTTTCGGCCGTTTGTTTATAAGGTTCCCCAGCAAGAAACTCCATGCCCATCAAATCAAAATATTCGGGTTGGGCCGAATAACTATACCAAACACGTTTTTCATCGGTTCTACCATCTGGAAAAGTAAGACCGAGATTCGAATTCATATCTGCAAAACCATCACCGTGATAAGACTGAGCCACGGCCACATCTTTAACAAAGGGGCTTTTCAATATTTCATTGGTGAGTGTCATGAAATTCAGGCCCGTCAAAGAATCGGAAACACTATTTAAAACCCGCCCATTCAAGGCCACTACCTGATCTAAATTTGCACCTATCGGCCGATCTTTCAGAAAACGAATCTGTTTGTTTGCTACAAAGGTGCCTGTCAACAAGGCAATAGTCGCGATAAACTGACCCACAATCAATGCCTTTCTAAAGCTAAGTCCGTTTTTTGACGTCTGTACCTTTCCCTTCAACACCTTGGCCGGGCTATATCTACTCAATACAAATGCCGGATAAAATGCCGCCAGAGAGGCACCTACCAATAACATTCCGAAATAGGGCAACAGGTTTTTCAACTGATTTCCGTCAAAGCCCAAATCTTGTTCTACAAACTGACTAAAAACCGGAAGTAACAGATAGACCGAAGCTACCGCCAAAACAATCGCAATAAGGTTCAACAAAGCGGACTCTATTAAAAACTGCAATACCAATTGCGGTTTTCTTGCCCCTACAACCTTGCGGATTCCAATTTCCTTGGCACGCTCCAACGATTTACTGCTCGACAGATTCATATAATTCATCCAAGACAGTAGAAGGGTAATAAAAGCGATAATCGCTAAAAGTTTGATTCCATTTCCATTACCATTGGTCTCGGCCTCATAGGGTTTGTTGGAATACAGATGAATGTCTTCAATAGGTTCTAAATGGTGCCTTTCGTTCTTTAAGCCTTCTGGGGCAAAGTCCATCACCTTTTGATTCAATAAATCGACATCTGTATTTTCAGCAACTTTTACATAGGTATAGTATTCGTTTTGGCTCCAAGTACGCTCCCAATCATTTTCAAAAAGCTCCCAGGTGTAAAAGGTTTTGAAAGAAATAAGAAGATCATTTTTTAGATGGGTGTTTAGACCACTATTATCCATTATACCGGTAACCGTAAAGGTAGATTCACGATCCCTAGCTATCTTCAGGGTTTTGCCGATAGGATCTTCGGCACCAAAGATTTTTTTTGCCAAAGAACTGCTCAACACCATGGAATAAGGCTCGTTCAATGCGGTATTTATGTCTCCTTTTTCTAATTTTCGGTCAAAAACACTAAAATATTCAGGGTCGGTCAAGGAACCTGTATTATGATCAAAAACGGTGTTGTTGTGTAAAAGTACAAGCCCGTTTCTACGACGTAGCCTTGTAAATTCCTTTATTTCAGGAAACTCATTTTTTAAAGTAGGGCCGGTTACAATATAAGCTTCGGCATCTCCGGGAACATATTCATCCCCTTCCAGATAATCCATAAAAACCCGATACACGTTTTCAGAACCTTCAAATTTGTCATAGCTGCGTTCATAGTTTACATAGAGCATAATCAGAACAAAGGAGGCGATACCTATGGCCAGCCCGAAAATATTGATGAACGAATACATTTTGTTTTTAAGCAGATACCGCGTTGCAATTTTTAAGAATAGTTTGTACATGGTTATAGTATTTAGTACTGAGACTGTTTGTTCTCCCTAGCTCCCTCCAAAGGAGAGGGAACTGGTTTGTGGTTCATTCTTTTTTTTATTGTTCGTTGTCTGGCACCCCTCAGTAGTAAGCTGTCTCCTTTCTTTGTTGCAGCTACCTACTGCAGGCAGGTTCAAACACACATTGATTTATTGTTCAGGCCTGATTGTTTCTAACAAACAGTTTGCTTCGTGCCTCGCAAAAACGTTCTACTGCTCATTGCTAATTGTTCATTGTTTACTGCTCACTGTTCATTGTTCACTCTCAACTGATGACAAACAGTTTGCTTCGTGCCTCGCAAAAACGTTCTATTGTTCATTGTTTATTGTTTATTGATAACTGTTCACTGATAACTGGATCATTCCGTTCGCAAGCCTTTTAGAGGCTTGATCAAGGCGGCAGCAACCGATTGGTAGCTTATTGTTAAAATGGCAATAAAAGATGCGATGATACCCGCGACTAAAAATATCTCCCAACCAATTTCTATTCGATAGGCAAAATCTTCTAACCAACGATGCATTATATACCATCCTATAGGAATGGCAATCAGGATTGAAATGAATATCAGTCGTAGAAAATTCCATGTCAGTAGCTTATAAATACTCTTGAAGGGTGCGCCTAAAACAATTCGAATACTGATTTCTTTGTTACGCTGCTCCACCATAAAGGCCGATAACGCAAACAACCCTAAACAGGCCACCAAAATGGCAAAGAAGGCAAAGCTGTTAAAGATTTTACCCATTCGTTGTACATCACCATGCATGTGAGCAAATTTTTGATCTAAAAAACTATAGTTTAAAACTTGGTTGGGCACATTGCGGTCCCAAATGGCCCCGATAGCAGCCAGGGCTTCGTTTATATTACCCGAATTAAGTTTTACCGAGACTGTACTTATGCCAGGCCCTATAACCAACGCCAAAGGGGTAATATCTTCTTTTAACGATTTAAAATGGAAATCTTCTACAACGCCAACAATGGTCCAATGTTGGTAGTTATTATCAATCTGTTTTCCAAGAGGTTTTTCAAGACCAAGATTAGATACCATTTGTTGATTTATAATTATGGAATTGATAGAATCGAACGAAAATTCTTTAGAAAAATCACGTCCTTCTTTTAGGTGCATTCCTAGGGTTTTGATATAATCATAACCTACTCGCCAAGTTTGGCTTAAAACACCCGGATCTTCACTGCCTTTGCCGACATTTTTAAAAGTGGTCTGGTTGCGCTTAGACCCTTCGACAGGTAAATAATCACTTAGAGAAACCTGTTGTACTTGTGGCAATTGTAATAGCTGTTCTTTAAAACTCTGCGCTTTATTTCCAAGAACATTGGCACCTTCGAGTAGTATAACTTGCTCTTTTTCATACCCCAGTTCTTTTTTGAGTATAAAGTCCATTTGTTGATAAATAATCAGGGTTCCTATAATTAAAATTATCGAGGTGGTAAATTGAAAAACAACCAATGCACTTCGTAGGTTACCACTCTTGCTCCCTATTTTCACATTCCCCTTCAGCACGTCAACCGGCTTAAATGCTGATAAATAGAATGCCGGATATACCCCTGCAATTAAGCCGATAATCAAAGTTGAAACCAATAAAACAGGTATAAACCACGAAGTCGCCATGGGCATACCAATTGATTTTGCCGCCATGGCGTTGAACATGGGGAGTAGCAACCAAGCCAATACTACTCCTAGTATAAGTGAAATGAAGCTGAACAAGACGGATTCGGTCAAAAATTGCGCGACCAGATTACTTTTAAATGCCCCGACGGTTTTGCGCAGTCCGACTTCTTTCGCCCTTTTTGCAGATTTGGCTGTGGCCAGATTGATAAAATTAATGGCCGCCAATAGTAAAATAAACCCGGCAATGGCAGCAAACAGCCATATAAAACGAATATCACCATGTTTTAATCCATCGGCCATTTCAATATCGGATTTTAGATGAATGTCGGCAATAGGCTGTAGTTTGTACTCTATGGTTCTTAAAATATCGATAAAACCTGCATCCCGGCCTCTTTCAATTTGCGCAGGAATCACATAATCTTCTAGTATCGAAGACATTTTTTTCTGCAATGCCTCTAAGTCGCTTCTTTCATCGACCAAAACATAGGTGAAATAATTTTGTGATGTCCAGCTCATATTAGTATCATTTATGGGCATCAAAAAATCGAAATCTAAATGTGCATTAGCGGGAAAATCATTCATCACCCCTGTTATGGTAAAAGGGTTTGAAGAATTATCATCTAAAATCAATGTTTGTCCCAAAGCATTTCCTTCAGGAAAATATTTAGCTGCTCTAGATTCCGAAATAACAATACTTCCAGGGCTTAAAGCATCCTTAGAATTTCCTTGCGCTAATTGAATTTCAAGAATTTCAAATATTTTTTTATCTCCGTATAAAAACCCTTGTTCAAAATTGTTTTGGCTCTCACTGGCCAAACGAAAGGCTCTTTTTCCCCCAGAGGCAAGGGCAGATCCAAATACCTTGCCGGCCTTTATAATTTCAGGAAAATCGGCTTCTAAGGTTTCGGCGAACGGTAAGGGAAAATGAGTGCTTTTTTTCATTTCTCCATTAATTTCTGCTTGTAGAACTACCCTGAATATATTGTCTTTATTATCGTAATGTGTATCATAACCAAGTTCATCTTTAATAAAGAGAGCGATTAACAAACATGCGGCAATACCCATGGCAAATCCTCCTATTTTTATAAAGGTGAACAGCTTATCATTTTTGATTCCCCGCAAAGCGATTTTCAAATAGTTTTTGTACATAGTTCTTGTTTTTTGATTTGATGATTGATGCTTCTACTACGCCCAACATACGTATTGTTCGTTGATCGTTATTAGTCCGCCCCTAGCCCCCTCCAAAGGAGGAGGAACTGGTTTGTGGTTCATTCTTTTTTTAGTTCTTCGCTGTCTGGCATCTCTCAATCGTAAGCTGTGCTTTTCATTGTTACACCTACCTACTGCAGGCAGGTTCAAATACACACATTGCTTTATTGTTCATTGGCACTACCCTGATTAGTACTGACCATTCATTGTTCATTGCTAACTGTTCACTGATAACTGTTTACTATTCACTCATTACTGTTCACTTTCAACTAATAACAAACAGTTTGCTACGTGCCTCGCAAAAACGTTCTATTGCTCACTGTTTATTGTTTATTGCTAATTGTTCACTGTCAACTGTTACTGTTCACTGTTTACTATTCACTCATTACTGTTCACTTTCAATTGATAACAAACAGTTTGCTTCGTGCCTCGCAAAAACGTTCTATTGTTCATTGTTTACTGCTCACTGTTTATTGTTAACTGTTCATTGACCTATTCGCTTCTTAAACTTTTTATGGGGTTCACATTAGCCGCTGCCATAGTTCGCATGCCAATAATGAGTACAGCTATTAAGAGCATTGCGATTCCGCTTAAAGGGAAAATCCACCAACTTAAGGTGGTCTTAAAAGCAAAATCTTGAAGCCAATTATTCATTCCCCACCAAGCTATTGGTAATGCAATTGCAAAGGCGATACCAACAAGAATCAAAAATTCTTTACATAGTAATATGTTCAATTGCGCTAAAGAGGCACCTAGTACTTTTCTAATTCCAATTTCTTTAGTACGTCTTTCGGTATTATGAATAACTAAACCTAATAAACCAAGACAACTAATGAGAATGGCAAAACCAGTAGCCCACCTGAGCAATACCGAGGTTTTTCTTTCTTGATTATAGAAATTCTTTACGGTATCATTCATGAAATTGATTTCAAAATCATCTTCAGGGTAAATCGTTTTCCAAGCGCTTTTAATTTTAGAAATAACCTGGGGCAAATTATTTGAAGCTTCTGCAAGAAGTGAAAAATGAACGGTATTGAATTGGGCATAAAAATCTCTATTACTATCACCGACCAATGCCATAGGTTTTATGTTCGTATGCAATGAACGTTGATGAAAATCTTTCATAACACCAACGATAGGGAATTGTTCATCACCAATCTTTAAAAATTTATCAACAGCATCTACAGGGTTTTGGAACCCTAGTATTTTAGAATAGGTTTCATTAATAACAAATTCTTGAATAGAATCATTGCGTCTATCTCGACCCGCCAATAGTTCAATATCATATAATTCGAGATAATTGAGATCACCAAAGAGTTGTTGTAAATCAGTATTTATGTTTTTGTCACCATCAATATATGTAGCAATCGTCGAATTGCTATTATTGGAAGCAGGAGGGTTATTCGCTAGACTGATTATAGTAATTTCCGGAATTTTATTCATTGCTTCCACAAAGTTGATACGCTTGTCTAAATCATCATCATGCCAAGCACGGACAAAGGCATTTGTTTCTGTCTTAAAGCCCATATCTTTTGACATTAGAAAGTGCAATTGTTTACCTACAATTAATGTGGCCACTATAAATACTTGAGCGATTACAAATTGAAAAACGGTCAAATATTTTCGAACCGCCCATTTATGATTTCCTGAAATAATTTGATTTTTTAAAACGGAAACTGGTTTGTAGTTCGAAAGCACAAGTGCCGGATAAAAGCCCGATAAAAAAGTAACCAATAGCAATAGACCGACTATAGATATTATACTAAGAGGAGTCGCCAAAAGGTTGAATTGAACTCCTTTCGGAATAAAATCAGAAAACACTTTTAACATGCCGGAAGCCATAAATATCGACAAGAATGTCGCAGCTAAAGTCAACACTAGTGTTTCTCCTAAAAATTGAAAAATCAGTTGTTTTTTAGAGCTTCCAAGTGTTTTTCGAATTCCAATTTCTTTGGCTCGTTTAGTTGCTTGTGCAGTATTTAAATTGATAAAATTAATACATCCCAATATCAATAAAAATAGAGCTACTATTCCTAAACTCATTAGGATACTCTTATTCGCTTGACCTTTCGAATTATTAAAAATACCATAATCTCCATTAAAATGTATGTCTTCTAGAGGCTGTAAATGAAAATTACGCCTTTGTCCCCTATCATATGTTTCTTTGTCGGCATGTTCATAGGCTACAGCATCTAATTGTTTTTGAATAACCGTTAAATCAATATTCGGAAGAGTTTTTACGAAGACTTGGGTAGAAGAATTAGTGCCATTCCACTCCTTACTGTTCACCTGTCTATCCATAAAAGTATTTCGAGCCGTTTTTAACGAAATAAATTCGTTGAAATAAAGATCGGTACGCTGATCCAAATCAGCGACAACACCTGATATTTTTAGAGGTATGTCATCATTGTACCAAAGGGTTTTGCCAATGGTTTGTTGCGGACTACTATCAGGAAAATATTTTGTCGCTTTACTTTGAGTAAGTACTACATAGTTAGGTTCTGAAAGATTTTTGGGTGAACCCGCAAGCCATTGGTATTCAAAGAGGTCAAAATAGGCTTGGTCGGTGACAATGGCACCTTCAATATTTCTAAAACGTTGGTTTTTTTGTTTGTTTTCAATACTGCTGAAGTTCATATTAAAAAACACACTCACTTTCTCAAGTCCGCTTACATGCTCTTTGGCATAGTCACCCATTGGCACTGCGACCCCTCGATTATGAAAATCACCTTCCGGAGTTATAAAATCAGAAGTAATACGGTAAATACGATTACCGTCTGAGTGAAATTTATCAAAAGTTAAATCATAATAAATAATTATGCCAATGGCAAATGAAGCACTTAATCCAATGGAGAGTCCTATGATATTTATCAAAGAAAATACTTTGTTTTTCCAAAGATTGCGTAATGCGATTTTCAAATAGTTTTTGTACATAGTATTCTATTTCTGTGCGGCTTTGACAATTGAAGGAATCTCAATGTCTAAATGAGAATCGATTTTCATGCCATATTCTTAATGTTCTAAAAATGAAGTGTTTATACAAAAAATAACCGGATTATAATTTTTTATTGTAAAATATTTGGACAGAATATGTATAATATATTGACAACGACTAACCTGTGTTATAAAGGCCTTCTACATGTAATTTTTAAATGGTTTTCCTTTTTTGATATATACTATTTATTCATCTCGCAGCGCCTTGATCGGATTCATAGTTGCCGCCCTAAAACTCTTCCAACCAATGGTGCCAAAAGCTATAATAATAGTAATTAGTGCTGCCAAAACGAATAACCACCATTGCATATTTATACGATAGGCAAAACCTTCAAGCCATTTGTTCATTAAATAATAGCTTAAAGGAAAAGCGATAAAGAATGAAACAAAAACCAATTTTAAGAAGTCTTTAGAAAGCATTGCCACAATCTCTGAAACGCTAGAGCCTAAAACCTTTCTTATCCCAATTTCTTTGAATCGTTGTTCGGCGGTAAAAGTGATGAGGCCAAAGAGACCCAAGCAGGCTATAAAAATTGTAAGCAATGCAAAAATTTGCAATACAGCACCCATTTTTTGTTCTGTTACGTAGGTTTGATTGTATGCATCGTCAAGAATTGAATAGCCAAAGGTGTCGTTGGCATCAAAACTTTTCCAGAGTTCTTGAGTATCTGAAATCAAACCTGACATTTCAGACGATTTCGCTTTTATTATGAGTCCGCCATAGGGAGCGTTCATCATTAATAAAGGATCTATTGGCTGATGTAGTGATTTGAAGTGAAAGTCTTTAATTACCCCTATCACCGTTTTTGTACCTCTGCGTTCAAATATCTTTTTACCTAAGGGTTCTTCTCCTAGACCTAATATTTTTACGGCTGTTTCATTGATAATTACATTTGTGGAATCAGCCCCAAATTCTTTGGAAAAATTTCTTCCTGCCACCAATTTCATCCCCATTGTTGGTATATAATTCTCATCAATGTTGTACACGGGCATCCTTCTGCTGAATTGACCGTCCTTAATGATCATAGCCATATTATTATCCGAACTACCAGCCGGAACAAAAGCAGAGTTTGTAATTGATGCAACTTTGGGGTTTTTTAGCAACTCATTTTTAAAAGCATTTTGGTCATTACCCAATAAATATGACTTGCGGATGACCAGCAATTGGTCTCTGTCATATCCTATATCTTTATTTTGAATATACTGCATTTGCTGGTTGACCACTAGGGTGGCTAATATTAGGCCTGCTGAAATCACAAATTGAAACACTACCAAACCACTTCGGATGCCTTTATTTTTATTTCCTCCCAAAAATTTACTCTTTAAGGCTGTAATTGGTTTAAAGGATGACAAATAGAATGCAGGGTAACCTCCTGCCAAAAGGCTGATCAAAAAAGTTAAAATCACTAGCGATACCATAACAGTGGGGTGCCATAGAAAATCTAACTGTAATTCTTTACCAGACATGCCATTGTAAAACGGAAGGGATACAACTACCATAATAGAAGCAAATACCATTGCCATCAGGGTTGCAATAAAAGATTCTGACAAAAATTGATAGCGTAATTGATTTTTGTTAGACCCCAAGACTTTTCTTATCCCTACCTCTTTCGCCCTTTTGGCCGCTGTAGCGGTAGAGAGATTCATAAAATTAATACAGGCAATCAATAACATAAAAAGAGCAACAGCACTGAAAATGTACACATACTTAATATTACCACCTTGCTCTAATTGGCTATAAGCAGCATTATCAGAATATAAATGAATATCGGTTAGCGGAAAAATCCTAAACCCTAATTGATTCTTTTTGGTAAATTCTTCAAACGGTACACCCATTTTTCCGAGCATTTTTGGACCCATATATTTCTCTACGATATGAGGTAATTTTGATTCTAGAATCTTGTAATCAGATCCCTCCTTTAGAAGTAAATACGTAAAGAAATCACCTCCAAACCAATTATCGCCCTTAGCCTCATCTAAGCCTTCGATGGATGCAAAAATTTCAAAATGGAAGTGTGAATTCGTAGGAACTTCATCGATAATTCCAGTTACACGAAACGGTTGCTCTTGACCATCCAAATGAAATAATTTTCCTATGGCATTTGAAACACCGAAAAATTTCTTTGCTTCAGCTTTTGTGATAACGGCGGTATTTGGTTCTTTAAGTGGAGATTTAGAATCACCATCGATAATAGGCAATGTGAAAACATCAAAGAAATTGGAATCAACAAAGGCAAATCTATCTTCATTGTATGATTGGTTCTCAACCACGATCTTAGGCGTACCAAAATTTCGGATGCGGGTTGCATCTATAACTTCAGGAAACTCTTGCTTTAATGTCTGACCCACAGGTGCCATAACTGCACCTTCCTTCATTTCCTCTCCATTGATTTTAGCCCTAAAAACAACGGTGACAATTTCGTCTGCCTTCTCATTATATCTGTCATAGCTCAACTCGTCCACAACAAATAACATGATAATCAGGCAAGAAGCTATACCCAAAGCAAGCCCCACGATATTAATAGAGAATACTCCTTTATTCTTTAGAATGTTTCGCCAAGCGATCTTTAGATTGTTTTTGAACATGATTTCTTAGTTATTCGTTATTTGTTAATCGTTGTTCGTTGTTGGTTCATGTTTGTTCAATTATTACTGTTTACTGCTCATTGTCCCCTTTTTTCTTTCAACTCTCAACTGATAACAAACAGTTTGCCTCGTGCCTCGCAAAGACATTCTATTGTTCATTGCTAACTGATAACTGTTTACTGTCATGGTTCTCGTTTTTTTGTAAGACCTAACAGGTCTTAAAGACCTGTTAGGTCTAGTTTCCAATCATTCTGTTCGCAAGCTTTTTACAGGGTTGGCATTATCTATCATTGTTATGCAGGCAGGTTCAAACACACACATTGATTTATTGTTCAGCCCCTGTGTTGGTTGTTTCATAATAGAAACTGTTTACTGACAACTGTTTACTGTTTACTGTTCACTGTCCATTGTTTTACTCATTTCGTAATGATTCCGCCGGGTTCACCAATGCCGCTTTCAGCGATTGCATCACTATTGATAATGCTGCAACTAACAGTACAACCAATAGCGGCACAAGAAACATCCAAATGTTCATCTCAATTTGAAAGGCATAGCCATTCAGCCATTTTTTGGTAATGAAATACATAATAGGCAGGGCAATAGTACCCGAAAGTAGTACCAGTCCTAAAAGTTTTTTGGGAATAATCAATAAAGCCTGCCCCACACTGGCTCCCATAACTTTTCGAACGCTTATTTCACGAGTTTTCTGAACGGCCATATGGGAGCCCAGCCCAAACAGCCCAAGGGCCGCTATAAAAATGGCCAATAATGAGAACCACAGGCATACCTTGCCGAATTTTGTTTCGGCTTGGTACTGTCGATTGAAATACTCGTTTATAAAGAAATGCCTGAAAATATCATTCGGGAAAAATGCCTTGTATTTTTCTGCTACCGCCGAAATGGTTTCATGAACATTACCATTAATAGTAAGGGTCAGGTAGGCCACACTTCCATAGCCCTTAAAATTGATAAACACCATAGGTTCAAAAGGCTGCTGTAAAGATTGTTGGTGATAATCATCGACCACCCCGACTATGGTAGCGGTACGTTCGGCAGGGCCAAATTTGAAGACAATTTTCTCATTAATTGCCGTTTCTGGCTTAAGAAAGCCTAGTATTTTGGTCGCTGACTTATTGACAACTACCCGATGCCCCATGGCAACTGGCCCATTATCAGTATAATAAAAGCTAGCATCTTCTTTGACGAAATCTCTCCCAGCCAGAAGCGGAATATCGTAGGTTTTGAAAAAATCATGGTCTATTCGCACCAAATTGCTCGCTACCCCTAGTTCTTTTCCTTCGGTAGTCTTACGAATCGAAGTACTCCATTCCACAGACCTACCCGGAATCTCATTAGACATGGCTACATTTTTGATATTCGGATTTTGTAGCAGTTCTCTTTTAAAAGTCTCCACTTTTCCCTGCAGGGTAGAATCGGCATAAGAAGGAGCCGAAACCACCAGATTATGATCCGCATCAAAACCTAGGTTTTGATTTTGCATATACGAAAACTGATTGTACACAATATAGGTACCTACCACCAAAGCAATAGAAATAGCGAATTGGGTCACAACCAATGTCTTTCGCAATATTAGGCCCTTACCACTGTTTTGAAAATTTCCTTTAAGAACCTGAACGGGTATAAAGCCAGAGAGCACAAAGGCCGGATAAAGGCCCGCTAAAAGACCCCCGCCTATAAAAACGAAGAGCATGGCCAACCAAACCTCCCATTTCAACCACATGCTTATATCAAGAACGTTAAGCCCTATCAAAGTATTAAAGGAAGGAATAAAAAGACTCACCAAGGTAATGGAAAGTAGCATCGCAAAAAAGTTAATCAACAAAGACTCGAAGATAAACTGGCGAATGAGGAGCCCCCTATTCGCCCCAACAACTTTTTTAATACCCACCTCCTTCGCACGCTCCATAGATTTGGCCGTCGATAAATTAACGAAATTAATCAGGGCAATACCGATAATGAATGCGGCTACAAGCATCAAAAAATACAAAGTAGACTCACTATTATTCGCCGATATCTCTTTGTTTAAAGCTGATTTCAGATGTATATCGCGAACAGGCTGTAAGCCAAAACGTGCTTCAAACCCGTGCTCTTTCATAATAGCACTAAGATATTTCTGCGCAAAGCCAGGAAATCTTGATTCAATGGCTTTGGGATCCGTTCCTGGGCGAAGTTTTACATAGGTATAAAATTCAGGCCATACCCAACTGTTCGTAAAATCACCACTTTCGCCAAAAGTCGCATAGGAAATCACCATGCCTAGAGGCAAATGGGTATTTTGAGGAATATCATCGAAAACACCGGTAACCTTTAAGGCAAAACGATCATTGATATTAATCATTTTCCCCAGAGGATCCTCATTACCAAAAAAACGCTTCGCAATACTCGAATTCAAAATAGTGGTACCCGGTTCGGTCAGGGCCGTTACAGCATTCCCATATCGCAAATTGATTCCGAAGTTTGAAATGATGGTATTGTTGGTAAAATAAATATAATCGTCTCGAGCATCTGATTTTATTTTTTCACCCTGTTCATTTTTATAGGATAAGACAACGGTTCCTGGAAGGGCAACTGATTTATCGGCTATTCTCGTGAAACTCTCCACTTCAGGAAAATCCTCGAGCATGGCCGCACCCACTGTTGGGTGGTTGGCAGCAGAAGTCTGAAAACCCTTACCACCCAAATTGGTGGTCAGGGTAACCCGGTAAAGATTATCAACATCAGGAAGATAATCATCATAACTTTTCTCATAGGCCACATAGCGCGTCAATAGAATAAAGGCGGTTATTCCGATTGATAGGCCCAACACATTGATCCCCGTAAAAAGTTTGTTTTTAAGAAAAAAACGTAAAGCGATTTTTAGATTGTTCTTTATCATGGTCATGTTAGTATTAAGTAATGAGATTGTTTGTTTTCAACACTCATTGTTCACTGTTTTATTAGTATTGAGTATTGAGTAATGAGTACTGAGT
>JASFYU010000181.1:0-11187 GCA_045046905.1 Flavobacteriaceae bacterium
ATTTGTGCAATAATTGCAGCCGTAGCTGTAAGTTTTTGATTAATGCGGTAATAGTCTGGTCATTAGGGCCAATCTGATTTAGTTCAATGTTCAATTTTTTATACTCTTGGTTCAGTTCAGAAAGCCGGTACATAAAATCATCAACCATTGTTTTATTCCTATTTGAAATCTGCAACTTTGAAAGTTCAAGGTTAATATTGGCCATATAATAATTCTCTATCTTTTTCAAATCCGGAGAAAGATCAGCCAGACTTATACTTTGACCCACTTTGGCCGGGTCATCTTTATCTACAATGGTGGTTGTAATACCGCTTTCTTTTCTATAGGTGCTATAGGTATACATACCAATACTGATTATGACCAACACCGATGCCGCAACTCTCAAGAATAAAAATTGTGATTTGTTTTGTTTCGGAAGCTCTTTTTTCAAGCGTTCTAAAAATCGTTTTTTATGACCTTGTTTCAAATGAAACTTCTTGGTCTTCCGATCTTCCTCGAATAACCCCCTAATATCCTGTCCCATAGTTTCTATGTTTTAACGCTTCCTTAAGATGTACTTTCCCTCGTAATAGCCGTGTTCGACATGTATTTTGAGTCAAATCGAGCACATATGATATTTCACTATGGTCATAGCCTTCGACCAAATACATCATGACCACATACCTATATTTTTCAGGAAGCTTTTCTATAGCATCTTTTACCTCTTCCAAGGTAATGCTGTCTTCGACGATCCAATCCTCATCTTCGGTACTATGCATATAACGCTCATCCAACTCCACCATCCTTACCCTTTTCGATTTCAGAAAATCAATACTGCTATTGATGACTATGCGTTTCAACCATGCGCCAAAAGTCACCTCACCCTCAAATTGATGTATCCTTTGAAATGCCTTCACAAAGGACTCCTGTAGCACATCCTCGGCATCATCAGGATTCTTTAAAAACCGCATGGCGACACAAAACATAGCCCTGCTGTACTGTTTGTACAACTTCATTTGCGCTTTTCGGTCGTTGACTTTGCACCGCTCTACGATATCAATTTGAAACATTGGTCTAGTTTCGATGTTGGTTTTGTTGTTTTGTTATTCTAAGGACGAAAGAAAAATGCAGATGTTGCAAAAAACGACTATTTTTATACCCGTATATTTTTTCATAATCAACAATCTCGACCCAAGGGTATGCCACATGCTTCCGAAATCTTTTTTGATTTCGATAGCTATCGGAACAAGAGGGGAATTAAACCCTCAATAAGGGATTAAAACGCGCTTTATACATATTTTATATGTGGTACATGTTCATCGTGAATTACAATTGATTAATAACAACTATTACTATACTGTCAGATGAAACAAGTTACCATAAATACGCCTTTTATTACGCTTATTGTATTAGACTACGGTGCCGTTATCCAAAAATTATTGGTAAAAGATAAAAATGAAAAATCGACCAATGTTGTCGTAGGCTATGACTACCCTAGCCTGTACCCTTCAGACAGAGCCTCTCTTGGAGCTTGTATTGGGCGATTTGCCGGGCGTATATCAAACACCGGTTTTGAACTTGACAGAGAGGTCTATTCGCTTTTTGGGGCACATGGCATACACCTACATGGAGGAAAGGAAGGCTTCGGTAAAAAATATTGGACCATAGAGGAAGTACATCGCGGTAATGAACCTTTTGTTCGATTGTCATATTTCAGTAAACATTTAGAAGAAGGTTACCCGGGCAACTTAAAGGTTTCTGTAACCTACACCTTGACCGGAGGCACCTTACAGATCACCCATAAGGCAACAACAGACCGCTCAACGATCGTAAACCTCACTAACCATTCTTATTTTAGGTTAGATAATGACGACTCGGTAAATCAATACCAGTTACAACTCAACTGTAAAGAACTGGTCGAAACCAAAGAAAATCTCCTACCTACGGGCAAGATAACCGCTGTTGAAGGAACAGAGTATGATTTTTTGAATACAAAAAAAATTGCTGGGCTACCTCTAGATACGCCATACGTCATAGATGCCAAGGCAGAGAAGGTTGCCCGGGTATTCTCAAAGAAATCGGGCATCGTAATGGAAGTCGAGACCAACCAACCCGCGGTGGTCGTTTATACCCCGCCTCATTTTCCGGGCATTTGTTTTGAAACGCAAAACTATCCTGATGCACCCAATCACAAAAACTTTCCGAGCAGTGTATTGCGACCGGGAGAAGTTTATACAAATGAGTCGCGGTATATTTTCGGGCATATATAATCTGCATTTGACTAAAAAACGAGCGCAATAGAAACCTATTTAGTACCTTAGGGGAAACAAACTACTGCCAGAGACAAGGGCATAAAGCATTGAAAGGAATTAAACCACAAACTACGACCTTAGGATTGATGTAACAAACCCACAAGGGTATAATAAAAGAAGCTATGAAAATTTTAAAATACTTATTGATAGCTGTGGCCGTATTGGCCGCACTATTTTTCCTATTCGGCTGGCCTTATCTTCAGGAACAAACCAAAAAAATCAGTCCTGAAAAGACGGCTACCTATCAAAAAAACGGAATGGATCTGTCGGTAAACTATAGCAGTCCCTTTAAAAAGAATCGGATTATTTTCGGAGAATTAGTGCCTTACGATAAGATATGGCGTACCGGGGCCAATGAACCTACAACCTTTACCACCACTACCGATATAAACATTATTGACAAAAAACTGCCCGCAGGCACCTATTCTCTCTGGACGAAGCCAAAAAAGGAAAGCTGGCAAGTAATATTCAACAAAGAAGTGCCCGGCTGGGGTGTTTCGATGTTTAGTGGAGGTGCCAAGACAAGCAGAGACCCTGAACAAGATGCTCTACAGGTCGATCTTGCCACCGAAAGCCTATCGACTACCCAAGAAAGTTTTACAATTGACTTCGAAGAAAACAATCAGTTATACCTTATCTTTTCTTGGGACCAAACCAAAGTGAAAGTACCTATTAACAAATAGAATTGAGCACTCAAAAAAATACAGATCAAAAGAGTATTTCCAAGATTAAATACAATAGGAAACAAATACCTACGGCCAAAGAACTGGCTAACGGAATTCTCAATGGTAATAAAACGGCATTGGCTAGGGGCATTACCATCGTAGAAAGTACGCAGCAAGAACATCTGCAAAAAGCCAGCTACATTATTGAAAAATGCCTGTCTAAAAAATCAGACAGCATACGCATTGGTATTACTGGCGTGCCTGGTGTTGGAAAAAGCACTTTTATCGAGGTTCTTGGCACACATTTGACCGCTCTCGGAAAAAAAGTAGCCGTACTTGCCATTGACCCGACCAGTTCGCAGAGTCGAGGTAGTATTTTAGGAGATAAGACCCGTATGTATGAATTGGTCAAAGACCCCAATGCTTTTATACGCCCCTCCCCTTCGAGCGAATCTTTAGGCGGTGTGGCCCGTAAGACAAGGGAAACTATGATCTTATGTGAAGCTGCTGGCTATGACGTTATCTTGATTGAAACGGTCGGTGTAGGTCAAAGTGAGACCGCAGTACACAGCATGGTCGATTTCTTCCTATTGCTAAAATTAGCTGGTGCCGGCGATGAACTCCAAGGTATAAAACGGGGAATTATCGAAATGGCCGATGTACTAGTCATTAACAAAGCTGATGGTAACAACGCTCAAATGGCTCAGGCCGCCAAAGTAGAATTCACAAGAGCATTACACCTATATCCGCCAAAGGAGAACGGCTGGCTCCCAAAAGTATTGACCTGCTCCGCTCTAGAAAACACGGGAATATCAGAGGTTTGGAACCTAGTTATGGCATATATAGACCACAGCAAAAAATCTAGATCCTTTACGGCGAATAGAAAGAATCAAAATAAGAGTTGGTTACTACAGCATATCGATAATCAGGTGAAAATTGATTTTTACCAACACCCGAGCATTACCGCTGTATTGCCCACGATGATACTAGACGTTACCGAAGGTGAAATTTCGCCCTTTAAGGCAGCTGAAAAATTAATGGATCTCTACCGTAAGAATCTATAAAACCTGAGTTCGAACGCAGCTTATAAACGAAGTTTCTGTAGCGCCAATCTGTACAAGCTAGCAAACAACCAACTCATAGAAAGTCCGACTAGGGCACCTGTAAGCACATCTAAAGGAAAATGAACCCCAATATATATTCTACTATAGGCCACAAGAGAGGCCCAAGTTATAAGGAGAATTCCTATAGTACGGAATTTTGACCCTAGTATATAGGTAAAGAAAAAAGCGACGGCAAAGGCATTTGACGCATGGGCTGAAGAATACCCGAATTGGCCGCCACAGCTATTTTTTACCAGCCGCATCACCTCCTTGACCTCGCTATCATAGCAGGGTCGTAGGCGACGCACCCCATATTTAAAAAAATCGGCCAAGCCGTTGGTAACCGTAATCAACAAGGCCACGGCTACTAATAGCAGCAATGTCTTTTTTAAGCCCAGCAGCCTGTATGAGAGCACTAATAGAACTGCATACAGCGGTATGGCGGTGAATTTATTGGTGATGAACATCCAAAAACCATCACAAGTCGGGGTACCTAAAGTATTAAGAAAAAGAAAAAATTCTTTATCGTAGCGTATGAGTTCTTCCCACATGACATTTATTTTTCATAGCGGGCTACTTCTCTATCATAGAATGCAGTCGCCTCGATAATTAGTTTCTCAGTTTCCGATTCTAGGTCCTTTTCATCCTCCTTCGAGAAATCTTCAAACCATTCTACCTCATCATCCTCCAAATTGATGATAAAACGGGGATACTCAGTATGCACTATAAATATAGATGACGGATAATCTGTATTATCGCCTAATATAAATTTTGGTAGTTCCATGTTTCTCTACTTTTTGCTTTTTGCTATTCGCCATACGCTTTGGGCTATCGGCTTGATATTTGAGCTTGTTTATTGTTCTTGATTTCTCGACTTTTTTCTTGAGCTTGCGTTTATTCTGGTTTCTTGCTCAAATAGTTTAAGAATCTGCTTAGAATTTATCTTTCGGTTTTACGATGTCTTTTTTTTATCACTTCTCTTTGGGAAAATGATTATTCAGTGCTCTTAAACGCCACTTTTAAAGCTTCAATTAACAAAAAAATGGCTACACAAGACTGAACCAATTTCTAAGACAATTAGATACTATTTTGAATCAATCTCCTTGTTAAATAATTAAATCGAATATACAACATAATCGCCGACGCGCTAAGACCTGTAAGCAGCCCTATCCAGATACCTGTGCTCTCCAAATCGGTATACAGACCTAAATAATACGAGATAGGAAACCCTATCAACCAATACGCAACAAAGGTGATAAAAGTCGGAATACGCACATCTTGCAAGCCCCGTAGCGCTCCTAACACCACCACTTGAATGCCATCTGAGATTTGAAAGAATGCCGCCACAAAGACCAATTCGGCCGCTATAAAAATCACTTCGGTATTATCGACCATATTGGTTAGGTCATTTGCATTTAAATACAATGTGGGAAACCAATGTCGCCCCATCAAAAACAAAATAGCGAAGACGACTTCCAATGCGAAGGTTAAGAAGAAAATAGATTGCGCTATTCTTCTAAGTTCCGAAAAATTACGCAGTCCCTTTTGATTTCCCACCCGGATCATTGCGGCAACGCCCAGTCCCATTCCGAACATAAAAGTCATACTACTCAGGTTAAGGGCAATCTGGTTGGCGGCCTGTGCATTTTTTCCTAAAACGCCACTTAACCATATGGCAGCAGTAAATATAGCCACCTCAAAAAACATTTGTAAGGCTGACGGAAACCCTAGGTCGATGATTTTTTTCATCACCTTTTTCTCGATGCGTCTAAAATTAAAACCGGTTACATAATCATGAAACTTTTTTTTGTTTTTGAGCAGATACCAAATATGAGCCACCATAATGATTCGTGCTGCCAAAGTACCAATGGCCGCACCAACTATACCCAACTTAGGAAAACCAAAGGAACCAAAGATCAATAGATAGTTCAAGATTATATTCACGAGGTTCGCAAGAATAGTCGCATACATGGGGTATTTTGTTTGTGACAAGCCCTCTGAAAACTGCTTAAAAGCCTGAAAAATAATCAACGGAATCAATGAAAAAGCCACCAAATCAAGATAGGGCATAGCGAGGTCGACCACTTCAGCAGGCTGTTTCATCATGTGCATCAAGGGCTTTGACAACAGAATAAGCCCAAAGAGCGATAGACCCAAGAACGTACATAGAATGAGGCCGTGCTTTAGCGCACTCTTACCATTGGCTTTGTTACCCGCACCGTCTGCCTCGGCCACCAAGGGTGTTATCGCTGTTGAAAATCCAATACCAAGCGACATGGCGATAAACACAAAGCTATTGCCGAGAGATACCGCCGCGAGCTCAGCAGTACCCAACTGGCCCACCATAATATTATCGGCGAACTGTACAAAGGTATGGCCCAACATTCCCAGAATTACAGGAATGGAGAGTTTGACATTATACCTAAATTCTTTGGTGTATTTTTGAAACAAGTGTTATCGTTGGTTTTTACGTTTTACATTTTGAAGCGAATATCAAAAACTCGTCTTCTTACTTCCCATTGTTTATATCACATGGGTATTACTCGGTTTTTTTAGCTTCCTCCCAATAGATATCCATTTCTTGTAGGGTCATTTCTTTTAATGATTTTCCAATTTCCTTGGCCTTTACTTCCAAATATTGAAAGCGCTTAATAAACTTTTTATTCGTACGCTCCAGAGCATTCTCAGGATCGATCTTTAAAAACCTAGCATAATTAATCATTGAAAAAAGCACATCGCCAAATTCGGATTCCATGCTTTCGGCAGTACCTCCTTTTATTTCGTCTTGTAGCTCCGCTAATTCTTCCTTGACCTTTTCGAAAACTTGTTCTGGTTTTTCCCAATCGAAACCTACACCTGCAACCTTATCCTGAATTCGATTCGCCTTTACCAAAGCGGGTAAACTTGCGGGTACGCCCTCTAAAACACTTTTCCTGCCTTCCTTTAATTTTATATTCTCCCAGTTTTGTTTAACCTCCTCTGCATTCTCTACCTGTACATCACCATAAATATGAGGATGCCTATTTATGAGTTTTTCACAAATGCCATTGCACACATCGGCCATATCAAAATCATTGGTCTCAGAGCCGATTTTTGCATAAAAAACAATGTGTAGCAAGAGGTCTCCCAGTTCATTCTTGACCTCTTTCAAATCATGGTCTAAAATAGCATCGCCCAATTCGTAGGTTTCCTCGATTGTCAGATGCCGTAAGCTCTGCATGGTCTGCTTCTTGTCCCATGGGCATTGTGCACGTAGTTCATTCATTATCGTGAGTAGACGATCAAATGCCTGTAAGTGGGCTTTTCGCGGATTCATAAAAGCGGTTTTGACAAAAGTACGAATACGCCTCATTTATGTAGGGGTATTTATTCGACATATTTCTCTATATTTAGCTGATGTAACACCACTCGCTCGGACTATGTGCAAAAATTTAAAATCTATTCCCATACGCCTTGTTACGGCCTTTACTATTTCAGATGGATACCCTAAAATTTGGGCGTTTTAAAAAAAATGGGGATATCAAAAATGTGGCGTACAAAAGAAAAAAACCTTAATCATTTCGATGCAGAGCCTGCCTATGGTTGGCAAACATGGGAGTACCTGCCTGCGGTAGGCAGGTTAAACCCACTAACGGGAATGATTTTCACCACACAAAACTTTAAAAATATGAAAACACGCAGAGATTTTTTAGTACAATCAGGAGCCATTGCCGTAGGCGCTATACTCCTACCCTCCTTTACCTTACCCTTCGGAAATAAACAAAAATTTGGAGTGCAGCTGTATTCTTTTCGAAATGAGATGGATGCCGACCCTATAGGAACCTTAAAACAAATCGCTGCCATCGGTATCAAAGAAATCGAATCGGCCCGAAGTAATAAAGGGCATTATTACGGACTTTCACCTAAAGAAATGAAAGACGCATGCAACGATCTGGGAATGACCTTAATAAGTGGCCATGTGGCCTTGGATGCCAATTTTGAAAAAACTATGGAAGAAGCGGTAGAATCAGGTCAAGAATATCTGATTTGCTCCTCTATGCCCTCAAAGGGCCAAACCGTGGATAATTATAAAGGTGTTGCCGAGGCCTTTAACAAGGCTGGTGAGGATTGTAAAAAAATAGGATTGAAATTCGGGTATCACAACCATGGCTATGAGTTTGAGTCAGAAAATGGAGAAGTACTTTACGACGTACTGATGAACAATACCGAGGCCGATCTGGTTTATATGGAACTCGACCTCGGCTGGGTGGTCATGGCCGAGAAAGACCCCCTTGACTATTTTAAAAAATACCCCGGGCGTTTTCCCCTATGGCATTTGAAAGATATGGATATGACCAAAAAAGAAAGTACTGAATTCGGAAAAGGCGGATTAGATATTCCTAAAATGATGAAAAATCAGGCAGCCTCAGGTGTGAAACATATTTTTATCGAACAAGAAGAGTACGCCAGTACCCCCTTGGAAAGCATGAAACACAATATGAACTTTCTCAACACATTGTAAGTTAAAATCCGTTGACCGCCATGTCTGAAAGCATCGATCCATACGTACTTTCTCCTGAGAAAATCAAGGATCCACCCACCACTTTTATGGGCAGACTTAAATTTCTAGGCCCTAGTTTTATTCTTTCGGCCTCGATTGTAGGATCAGGAGAGTTGATTGCCACCACTACTTTGGGTGCCAAAGCAGGTTTTATCACTTTTTGGGTCATTTTGGTAAGCTGTATGGTAAAAGTAGCCGTACAATTAGAATTCGGAAAGCACACCATTCTGACCGGGGAAACGGCCATGCAGGCCTTTAATAAATTACCAGGCCCTAAATTTGGAAAGGCCAAATGGAGCGTTTGGACCGTTTTGGGGGTCATGATCATAAAACTTCTGCAGGTAGGAGGTATTGTTGGCGGCGTGGCCATTATTTTGAATATCTTGGCTCCGGCAGTGTCTATTCCGGCATACGCTATCGGCATTGCAATCGTAGTAGCCTTGATGATCTATAGGGGATACTATCATTTTATAGAACGTGTTTCTTTGGGTATGATTGCAATCTTTACCCTGTTCACCTTTACCTCTCTTTATTTCTTGAATTTCACACCCTATCAGATATCTTGGGATAGTATATGGAGTGGGCTTCAATTTGATTTACCCAAGGAGGCGGTGGCCATCGCCTTTGGTGCCTTCGGTATTACCGGGGTCGGCGGTGATGAAATAATACATTATAATTATTGGTGCCTCGAAAAAGGTTATGCCACTTTCACTGGTGAGAATGATGGTTCAGAAGCATGGAAAACCAGAGCCGAGGGGTGGCTCAGCGTTATGAAGCTCGATGCGATTGTTGCCATGTGCGTCTACACTACAGTGACCGCCGCTTTTTATCTGCTGGGTGCCGCCGTACTGCATGCGCAAGGCGAAATACCAGAAGGCTATGCCATGGTCGAAACATTATCGGCCATGTATACCGAGTCATTGGGGCCACAGGCAAAAACGGCTTTCTTGGTAGGAGCGTTTATCACCTTATTTTCAACACTTTTTGCCGCTTTGGCGGCATGGACAAGGCAGATATCTGATATTTTTGGGCAAATCGGATGGATTAATTTTAAAGATTTCGCCCTGCGTAAAAGAACAATCGCTATTCTAGCCTGGGTGATTCCATTACTATGGGCGGCACTCTTTATTTTTATAAAAATGCCAGTATTCATGGTTATCACAGGAGGTATCGTGGGATCATTTCTATTGTTCCTAGTGGTCTATGCCGTCATTCATTTTAGGTATGTACGCCTAAACCCCCTATTTAAACCCAGCTTTGTATACGATTTGGTACTTTGGCTGAGTATTCTCAGTATCATGGCCGTAGGTGCCCTCGGAATTTTTAAACTTTTAGGATAAATAAAACATGACAATCAAATATTATTACATCGCCCTAATCTTAAGTACCCTATTGTTCTCCTGCGAAGAGGAGCAAACCACATTGATCGCCGAAGGTGCAGAACTCAGCCTAGTCGCCGATGGCTTTCTGTTCACAGAGGGGCCGGCAGCCGATACCAATGGCGATGTATTCTTTACCGATCAGCCCAATAATCGCATCTTAAAATGGTCCGAAGCAGATAATACCATATCGACCTATATGGAGCCTGCAGGGCGTGCGAACGGACTCTATTTTGATCACGATGGTAACCTCTTGGCAGCAGCGGATGAAAACTTTGAACTGTGGCGCATTGATCCAGAGAAAAAGGTTACTGCACTCTTCGATGCTTTCCAAGGAAAAAAACTAAACGGCCCCAATGATATATGGGTCGACCCCAAGGGAGGTATTTACTTCACCGACCCCTATTATCAACGGCCTTATTGGTCGCGTAGCGAAAAAGAAATGAAACGTGAAGGTGTGTATTATATAGCACCCAATCAGCTAGAGGTCAAAATGGTCGTAACCGATTTTGTACGCCCTAATGGCCTTATTGGTACACCCGATGGCAAAACGCTATATATCACCGATGCAGGAGATGATAAGACCTATGTCTTTGCAATCGCAAAAAATGGAAGTCTTGAGGCCAGAAAAATATTTGTGAATATGCGTTCCGATGGTATGACCTTAGATGAGCGGGGCAATGTGTATTTGACTGGTGATGGGGTTAGCGTTTTTAACAAAAATGGCGAACAACTACTGCACATCGCTGTACCCGAAAAATGGACGGCCAACCTTACTTTCGGTGGGGCGGATCGAAGCACCTTGTTTATAACAGCTTCGAAAGGCGTTTATACCCTAAAAATGAACGTAAGCGGGGCAAATAAATAGGAGGTTGTACAGGGCTATAAAATACCATAAAAAGAGATTTTAATGGCTAAGAAAAATACTTCTTGAAACCGACTATCCCCGAAGCAAACCCCTTCATAGGCAGGCTGTCATCGGGAAATTACGCCGGTTTCATTTTGGCCTTAGGGCTAAAAAAAGCAGATATACAACACCTATTATAACGTATCAAGATCAAACGAATACACATTACCCAAATCATCAGAGAAAAATATAAGTTTAGCTTCATCGGGCAAAAAACCGGCCTTACTAGAAGTAACATCGCCGTTTTTTCCTTTTATTTTGGTTTTTAATTGAATGAGTTCTGTAAACTCCCAACCATCTTT
>JASFYU010000182.1:0-20703 GCA_045046905.1 Flavobacteriaceae bacterium
GTATTGCTTATTCTGTATTACATCCTTGGCCAAGAGAATCTAGTGAATATGTTAAGAACAGTTTTCCAGGTCGTGGAAAGCCAAAATTAACGGATTACCAACGAAAGATTGCTGAGTTAAAGAAAAAGTTGCGGAATTCTGAATTAGAAAATCAGATCGTAAAAAAGGCGATTGGCATCTTCTCCGCGAACAACAGCAAAAATTTGGGTTTATGAAACAACACAAATTAAAATACCCTGTTGAGATGATGTCAAAAATACTTGATGTGAGTACAAGTTGATATTATAACTGGCTAAAGTCTGGTCCATCAGACCGATGGCTGGAGAATCGAAAAATCATTGAGCTTATTGAGGACATTTTTCAAGAAAGCCATCAAAGTTATGGTTCTCCAAGGATGGCGGTAGAGTTAGAAAAACGTGGATATAAAGTATCTAGACCTCGAGCTGCTCGAATGATGAAAGCTTTAGGTGTCGAAGCTCGAAGAAAAAGAAAGTTCAAAAACACAGCCGACTCGAATCACAAGTATCCAATCTCTCCTAATCTGTTAAATCAAAATTTTTCAGTAAAAAGAGGAAATCAAGTTTGGGTCTCTGACATTACTTACATCGAAACAACTAATGGATGGGTTTACTTAACGGTAATCATTGATCTATTTGATCGAAAGGTAATCGGGTGGTCTCTAAGCGAAGATATGACCGCTGAAAACACAATTATCAAAGCTTGGTATGCTGCTGTTGAAAATAGACCTATCAACAAAAAGTTGATTTTCCACTCAGACAGAGGTTCTCAGTATGCTAGTACAACTTTCAGAAACATATTGAAAAGCTATAAGAAACATGTGAACCAAAGTATGTCAAGAAAGGGGAATTGCTGGGATAATGCAGTCGCTGAAAGCTTCTTTAAAAGCCTAAAGACCGAATGGGTGTATAAAAATCATTACAATGTTTACTCGGATGCTGAAATCTCAATTTTCAAGTGGATAGAAACTTGGTACAACAGGAATAGAAGACACTCAGTATTAAATTACAAAACTATTAATGAGCTGGAATTAGAAATGAATAATCAAAAATTAGCAGCATAATCTTAACCTAGTATCCATTTTTTTGTTGCAAGTCCACTTTCAGTACTTTTTCCAAATTTAGGTAACCGAAATAGGTAACTTATTAAATGACTCAGTTTGGTTTATTTTGATAAAAGTAATAAATCTAAATCTTCGGAGATTAAAAATCGTAAAAGTGTATAAAATTAATCGATTTTAAACTGTCAAGAATCAGGAATCCTTCATTTTGGTATCTTAAATTATTGTACTACATTTAGAAAAACCTAAAAGATTACTTCCAATGGCATCCATAATCCATAAATATGAATCGTAGAGAGATTATAAAACGGCTAAGTGTTTTTCCAATAGCCAGTAGTCTTCTTGCGAGTGAGTCCATCCTTGGGAATACCTTTAAAGAGTCTTCACCAATTTTCTCTGGTCCTTTTTCGGCCGATAAAACTATTTACGATGCGATTGGGGTTGTCCCTATTATCAACTGCCGGGGTACCTTTACCATTCTTGGCGGGTCTACCGAAAGACCTGAAGTGTTAAAAGCAATTGAAGCTTCCTCCGGGTATTTTGTTCAGTATGATGAGCTGGCCTTCGGAATCGGCCAACGTCTGGCGGAATTGACCAAGGCAGAATGGGGTATGGTATCGGCCGGTTGCGCTGCAGGCTTAAAACATATTACTGCCGCCTGCGTCTCAGGTGGAAACCCAGAAAAACTCCTTAAAATTCCCAATCTAAACGGACTGGAAAAAACAGAGGTCATCTCGCCTAGGTATTCCCGTAATGTATATGATCATGGTATTCGCAACATAGGTGTCACGATAATCGATGTAGATTCTGCAGAAGAACTTGAACGGGCCATAAATTCCCGTACGGCAATGATCTATGTCAACTCTGGCGAAAATTCTGCAACGGGTCAACCGCTTTCTTTAGAGGTCATCCACCAAATAGCAAAACCAAAAAATATACCCATATTAGTTGATGCTGCGGCAGAGAATTTGACCATTCCATCTGTACACCTTGAGAGAGGTGCTACTGTAGTGGCTTATAGCGGCGGAAAAGCCATTTGCGGCCCACAATGTGCCGGTTTGCTATTGGGAGATAAAGATTTACTTATGTCGGCATGGCAGGCAAGTTCTCCACATCATGGCCCAGGTAGGGACAATAAGGTAGGTAAAGAAGAAATGTTAGGTATGTTGGCTGCAGTAGAAGCTTGGATAACCCGAGATCATGTGGCGGAATGGGATACATGGCTCTCATGGCTTGAAGAAATCTCAGTTCAGGTATTAAAAGTTAAAGGGGTAACCACTGAGGTGGAGCAGCCAAAAGGACTCTCTAATCTAGCACCCCGACTGGTCATAAAATGGAATCCGGATAAGTTGCACATTACTGGGGAAGAAATAGCGGAGGAAGTAGCCAGAAATAAACCCAGGATTGCCATTGGAGTCAGTAGTCAAAATGGGGTGACATCTATTATTATCACCCCCAGTCAAATGCGCCCCGGAAATGCAAAAACGGTTGCGGATCGTCTCTATATAATTCTTTCTCAAAAGCGCAGCCCTCGCTCAGATAAAATGATACCCGCCAAGGTTAATGTCAGTGGTCATTGGGAAGTGGAAATGGAGTTTTTTACCAGTAAAAGTTCCCATGTTATGTTTCTTGAACAGGATGGTAATTGGATTAGGGGAACACACCAGAGCGACTTTTCTACGCAAGAAATCGTGGGCATAATCGAAGGTGATGAAATAAAACTTCGAAGTAATTATCGTGCGCTGGGAGATTCAATAGATTATTGGTTTTCGGCCAAGGCTACTGATGACAAACTTGTGGGCTCAGTATTTCTGGGGGAATATCTCACCGCCAAATTCACGGCCAAACCTTCAACGTATAAGGAAGAGCACAAACGAATCGTAATACCGGGTGGACCACCATTGGCCACATAACAACTACAAATCAATTTCAAAATTTACCTAATGCCGAAACAGAGAGGATTACCAAGCAAGTGTTTTATCACCCTATTAATTTTTCTGATGCCCTTGCTATATCTGCACGCTCAAGAATTAGATATTCTACTCAAGGGCGGGCATCTAATCGATGCGAAAAACAGTATTGATGGTCTCATGGATGTGGGCATACGGGATGGCAAAATAGCCCAAGTGGCGAAAAATATTTCTACAAAAAGAGCCAAAAAGATTATTAATGTCACCGGCCTTTATGTTACCCCTGGGCTCTTGGATATGCACGTACACGTCTTTATGGGAAATGAGCCTGGCGCTTATATTGCGAATGGCGCTACCAGCGTAATGCCTGATGGCTATACCTTTAGGGCCGGAGTGACCACCGTTGTGGATGCTGGCTCCTCTGGATGGAGAAATTTTCCGCAATTCAAAGAACAGACAATTGACAAGTCTAAAACAAGAATATTAGCATTACTCAATATTGTGGGCACCGGAATGCGGAGTAGATTTGAAGAACAGGATGTATCGGATATGAATCCGGTAATGACAGCTCATAGCATAAAGAAATTATATCCTGATATCCTGGTAGGCATCAAAGCGGCACACTATTGGGGAGACTTTACGCAGGTAGATCTAGCCGTTGAAGCAGGCAAGAAAGCTGATGTTCCCGTAATGGTCGATTTTGGCGAACACTATCCTACAAATTCCATCGAAGCTCTTTTTATGGAACACCTTCGCCCTGGGGACATTTTCACACATACCTATTCACACGGACCCACACAACGTGAAACAATTGTTGATGAAGACGGGAAACTAAAGCCCTTCATAATCAAAGCACAACAGAGAGGTATTGTCTTTGACATGGGACATGGAGGGGGTGCCTTTACCTGGCAACAGGCCATACCTGCCAGCCAACAAGGATTTAAAGTCGATGTCGTAAGTACCGATTTGCATACACAAAGTATGAATGCTGGGATGAAGGACCTGAGCAATGTTTTATCGAAATTTATGGCCATGGGTGCTTCCTTGCCCGATGCTATTTCTCGGGCCACATGGGCTCCTGCCCAAGTGATAGGTAAACCAAATCTCGGGCATTTGAGTGTGGGAGCCGAGGCCGATGTGGCGGTTTTTAATCTACGTGAAGGTGATTTCAGTTTTGTAGATGTTCGCCGCTTGAAAATCCAAGGAAGCAGGAAATTGGAAACAGAACTTACGATTCGGGCAGGTAAAGTGGTTTGGGACTTGAACGGACTGGCGGCCGAGGATTTCAAAAAGTAGTTAGCTGCCTTTATCCCAGTTATTTTTCAATGGCAAAATAGTATGAGTATGGTTTTAGATACGGCAATTAAAAATACAATTAACATCATATTCTATTTTATTTTGGTTGCGATTCAAGCGCAGGAAGTTGATCTTTTAATAAAAAACGGGCATGTTTTCGATCCCAAAAATAATCGTGACACCGTACTCGACATTTCCATTGGAGATGGTAAAATACTTGAAGTGGCTCCTAATATTGTGGCAGAAAATGCTAGAATAGTTGTTGATGCCACTGGCCTCTATGTATGCCCTGGCCTTATTGACATTCATACACATGTTTTTGTAGGCACCAAGGCGAATAAATTTGCTGATGGCAACAATAGCCTGTCTCCTGATGATTTTAGCTTTAAGGCCGGTATCACTACTGTGGTTGATGCCGGAACTTCTGGTTGGCGAAATTTTCCACTGTTTAAGACGCAAGTAATCGACCAGTCCAAAACGCGGATTTTGGCTTTTTTGAATATTGCCGCTTCGGGAATGAGCGGAGATGCCGCCCAGCATGATCTTAATGAAATGGATGCTGAAAAGACCATAGAAATAATTCAGAAGTACGCTGATATCATTGTTGGGGTTAAAATAGGGCACTTCGATGGGGCTACGTGGGCGCCTTTCGAAAGGGCACTTGAAGCCGGGTCGAAAACAGATAGGCCACTTTTTGTAGAATGTCACTTGCCTCAGTATTCCCTAAAAGACCAGCTAGGTCGTATGCGCCCTGGAGATATTATAACCCATTCCTTTGAAAATATCTCCGAACGGACACCCATGGTTGACAAAGAAGGAAATGTTTTGTTGTATGTGCTTGAAGCGAAGGAAAAGGGCATTCTGTTTGATGTTGGGCACGGCGGTGCCGGTTTTTGGTTTAATCAGGCAGTTCCTTCAATGGAACAGGGCCTTTGGCCAAACACCTTTGGCACTGATTTACATCGATTCAGTATGAATGCGGGTATGAAAGATATGTTAAACGTGATGTCTAAATATTTAAACATGGGTATGCCCTTAAAGGAGGTGCTTCTGAGAGGAAGCTGGAACCCGGCCCAGGCCATTGGACGAGAAGACCTAGGACATTTGAGTGTTGGGGCTGAAGCCGATATGGTCCTATTAGGGCTAAAAAAAGGTAAATTTGGTTTTGTCGACGCAAGAAATAATCGGATTACCGGGAATCGAAAATTAGAAGCGGAATTGACCATTAGAGCAGGAAAGGTCGTATGGGATCTTAATGGGTTGACGGCAAAGCCCTTTAAACAAAAAAAAAGTGGAAATAAAATTAGGAAATTCGATGCAATCAACGAATAAAAATAGTAGATCTTTTATGAAAAGTAGTTCTGTAAATTTAGCTTTGTATTCTTCAAAAGTCATCGCAATTCTATTAATGGCAATGAGCCTGTTCCAGTGTGACTCAGAAAAAAAATTGCCATTGAGTGATCCGGATAACGGCGGACTCTTCCTTCCTGAAAAATTTGAAGCCTTGGTGGTGGTGGACAGCATTGGGCCAACCAGACATATTGCGGTCAACGGTAACGGGGATATTTATGTGCAATTACGTAATTCAAGAGACGGAAAAGGAACAATCGCTCTTCGCGATACTAACAATGATGGCAAGGCCGACAGCCTAGTTCACTTTGGTGATTATATTGATAATGGTCGTTCTGCTACGGGGGTAACTATACACAATGGATATCTTTATACGAGTACAAACAGAATGGTCTATAGAAATAAATTAACAGCTGGAGAATTGGTACCCACTAATGAGACAGAAGTGGTATTTACCGATATGGAAGAAGATGTTGATAGAAATTGGCACACAACAAAACCTCTAGCCTTTGATAACAAGGGCAATATGTATATCCCTTTTGGTGCTCCATCCAATGCCTGTCAGGATATGGAAAAATATGGACCTGTCGGAATTCCTGAAGGCAAGGGGCTGGATCCATGCCCTGAACTTGAGACCCAAGCTGGAATATGGCGGTTTGACGCCGACAAAATTGGACTAACTCAAGCAGATGGTTATAAATTTGCTACGGGTATCAGAAGCGTTGTAGGAATGGAATGGAATCCGAGGGACGAAAGTTTATATGTCGTAGGTAATGGAATAGACAATTTTCACACCCTGTATCCCGATCTGTTTTCCTCTTGGGAGGCGGCTATGTTACCTTCAGAAACCCTTATGAAAGTGACTGAAGGTTCGAACTATGGATGGCCTTATGCATACTACGACCAGCTACAGGAAAAAAATGTTTTACAACCTGGGTACGGAGGCGATGGGAAGATTGTAGGAAGAGCCAATGAATACGATGATCCCATTATTGGTTTTCCAGGGCATTGGGCTCCTATGGATGTCATGTTCTATCATGGTGATCAATTTCCCGAACGGTATAACAATGGGGTCTTTGTTGCATTTCATGGCTCTACAGATCGACCACCCTATCCCCAGGCCGGTTTTATTGTATGTTTCGTACCCTTTGATGCCCAAGGAAAATCTACGGGAAAATGGGAAGTTTTCGCAGATGGTTTTACGGGCGTAGACAAAGTATGGAATACCAGCGATGCGGTTTATAGACCTATGGGTTTATCCACTGGTCCTGATGGCTCACTTTACATTAGTGAGTCTAATGAAGGAAAAATATGGCGGGTAATGTATAAAGGGGATAAAGACAAATTTGAAGAAATTCAACTGGCATCCATGGAAAAAAGAAAATCCAAAGATCATATACGAACCCCGATAGAAGGCCAGGATATTAGAAAGGATGGTGATATGCTTAGCGGTGGAATATTATACAATACCTATTGTGCGGCCTGCCATCAAAGAAACGGCCAAGGGGATAATAATCGTTTCCCACCCCTTTATGCCTCCGATTGGGTAAGCGGAGATGAAGACCGCCTGATTGATGTAGTTCTTAATGGAATGCAGGGGGAGATTGAAATAGGCGGTAGGTCATATGATGGCCTAATGCCACAGAATCGGCACTTGGATGATTTTGCCATCTCGTCGATTCTAACCTTTATAAGGAAAAGATTTGGCAATGAGGCTCCACCGGTATCCGCATCGAAAGTTGCACAAGTTCGTAGTGCCACTGCGGATAAGCACTGAGTGTTTCATATACCATAATTTAGCCAACCCAAACCAAACCGTATGCAAATGAGATTCATCCTTGTACTTATAATAATCATACACTCGCTTTCATCTACTCAAATGGCAAAAGCGATTTCGGACAAAAAAGTTGGTCTTGATGATGATATTGTTTGACGTCAGCAAAAAGTGAATTCTTTTAGAGCGGATGTAAAAGAAGATGATGTTCGTGCTTTGGTCATAACCACACTAAATGGGTAATCGCAAGCAGCTCCATTTTCAAATAAGGCACTTGGATTAAAACCCAATTGAGTGAAGTTGGTTCTTACTTCGGCAAAATAATTTGTATTGTAATTACTACTGTAACCTAAAGTATTTGTAGTTCCCCAAGGGGGAGCAGGACTTACCACAAAAAAGTGGACATTTAGATATGGGTAATGCTGCTATTTTTTGGTTTTCATCATATGGGTTATTACAGTCAACTATGTCCTCGGTATATTGAGCATTAAGAATTTTGTCCTCTCGATAAATATCAAATTTTTCATTGTGTCCGCCTCATTCTCCGCATTCATCAAAACTTGAACTTAATTCTAATCTGTTAAGTCCCATTAGTTTCCTAAAATCCGTTTTCGGTTTCTTTTTGGAAGTATCACAGCTTCCAGTAAAAACTGAAATAATTAAAATGAACAGCGTAAGGTTTGTATTATACTGATATAGGTTAACCATTTTTCGGGTTAAATTTATACCGTTCAAAAGCTACATGGTTCTGTCGCATCTAAGTTAGCAAAACTAAACATTTACATTTGTCGGCAAAAAAAGAAATGTTCAAAGGCCATTGTTTTCCCAAATCAATCATATTACATGCCGTTTACTAGAAATTACGATTTAGTCTCAGTTATCGAGATATTGAAGAACTGATGACTATAAGAAGAGTTAAAGTAGATCATGCGACCATTTAACGTTAGGTATTTTAGTTTGCCCCACTTGTGGAATTGCAATTCAAAAAAAGAAAAAAATCGGTTAGAAAAAGATGGAGAATGGATGAGACTTATATAAAAGTAAAAGGTGAGTGGCGATATTTATATAGAGCTGTTGATATAGCAGGTAATACGGTGGACTTCCTTTTAACTAAAAGAGGACAATGTATAGCCCATAAATTCTTAATCAAGGCTATTACCGATAATGGCAGGCCAGAACTAATAAATATCGATAAGAGCGGTGCCAATAGCTCAGCAATAAAACTATATAACAGGAGAAATTATTCTAGAATCAAGATAAGGCAATGCAAATACCTCAATAATATAGTGGATCAGGATCATCGTATGATCAAATGGCGAATAATATAAGGTTTGATATTTAAGGAATTTAAATCAGCAAAAAGGACAATTGCTGGAATAGAAATAGTGAGAATGTTAAAGAAGATCAACTGTTGAACACTAAAAACTCAACTTACAAACCCTTTATCTCATTAGCATCATAGAACAAGATTCAAATCAAACTTTTATACTTATTTTGAACAGATGCGACATGCCGTCAATCCTGAACGTTTTAAATAGAAATTTCGAAATATACTTTTGAGTGGTAAAGTAGTTCTTTTGAGTTCCCCACTTTAATTTATCTACCATATCTTCATTATGGCAATTTATAATATCATTGATAGAATGGTGTTGTTCGTCTTCCCTTAGATATCATGTCTTTATGGCTTGACATGTTATGAACTTATGCTCATTTTTTAAGTCTCGAGAGCATTTAAAAAGACTACTATACACTTCATCCAGATAATTATTGAGTATTCGGGCTTTCTGGTTTGTTCTCCGCACACGCCCTTTATGAACGAGCTGTTACTTTCCGTTATAAACTAATGGTTGCTCGTTTGTCATTTACCGTGATCCTTGTGTAAATTGATGCTTGGCTGTCCTTTACCCTAGAGAAATTTGCCCAGAACAAGATACTGAAGGTTGAAGATGTTTTCATGATTTCGTCTTTTTGTTAATACAAATTTCTGTTATCAGACGATAAGTCAAATCACTGATAAAGTTACATTTATTTACCCTACAAGTCGGCAAATTTTAACAAATTGGTCAACACTTTTCAAAAAGTAAGTTTGTTATCCGATTTGTTGACGTTTTTAATCAGATTTTATCAATTTTTATGATATCCATAAAAACACAAAAACCTGTAAATCATAAGATTAACAGGTTTTTGGTATAGACTGTTACTATAATTTGTCGGGATGACAGAACTAACTGTATATCCACAATATGTTTAATATCAATAAGTTACTTTACTTTTTCAAACACAGGTAACCGAATAGGTAACCTAAGCCTCAATTTTACTTATCAAAATAAAGGTAAATAGAAATATTTACACAAACGACAATAAAAAACGACAAATTAAATCTTCCAAGGATTTGACTTGAGTTTGGTTCTCAGCCAGTCAACTATAGTGCAAACAATGAAGAAAATTGAAATGGAAATTTCTAGCCAAAAAATAGCTGCATGACTCTTATCAAATTATCCACTTTTTTGTTGCAAGTCCAACCCATTATCGGTCACCTTAAATCGAACCATAGAGTGGCAAGGAACTTTCTCAAGGGACAGTTGGGCGACAGTATCAACTTTATCATCGCAGCGGCAGGGTTCAACTTCAAAAATTTGATGGTAAAACTTAAAGAGCAAGCTCTTTGGCCATGTTTTGAAATCCAAAATATAAGCGATAACACATTTTGGTATTGGAGAAAAAGAAAAACTCAAATATTAATCCAATCGACAACTCTTTTTTAAGGCTCGACTAATTACAAATATTCACAGATGCAACAGAACCATAGAAAATGCAGCTAATACATCGCACCTATATATGGATTCTGACACATTCAAGCCCTAAGACCCAATACAGTTAATTAAAGTAAGTTAAGCATTTTTATTAGCCTATTACTTTTTTATCTTAGCTACCTAAAAAAGAAATCTTCAGGTCTTATTCCAAGCTCATAAAGGGCATGAAGAGCACCTTTAGTTTTTTAGCAAATTCCATAATAAAACTCAATGAAAAAATCAGCCAAAAAAGAATTTACAAGAAGAAATTTTATAAAAGGAGCCTCGCTTTCCGCCTCCGGAATCATGATTATACCTCGACATGTATTGGGCGGAAAAGGTTTTGTGGCTCCCAGTGATAAAGTAACTGTAGGCATTGTTGGCGCAGGAGGAAAAGGAAAAGAAAATACAGCTGCATTATTAAAACATAAAGATGTGCAGGTAGTTGCCATTGCCGACCCTGCAGACTTTTGGGATTTAGAACGTTTCTATTATAAAACAACAGCTGGTCGTGGACCTGTAAAGCAAATGATAGAAGGTGAAAGGCCTAAGGAAAAAGTGAAGGAGTATTTGGATTTTCGCAAAATGCTGGAAAAGGAAAAATCAATTGACGCTATTATGTGCTCTACCCCTGACCACACACATGCCTATGTTTCCCTATTGTCCATGCGAGCAGGGAAGCATGTCTTTTGTGAAAAGCCACTAACCCATAATATATGGGAAGCCAGGGAAGTACAGCGTGTAGCCAAAGAAACTGGTCTGGCCACTCAAATGGGTAATAGTGGACATAGTACCGATGGCATAAGAGAAACTGTTGAGTACCTCAGAGATGGTGCTATTGGAAAAGTAAAAGATATTCATGCCTGGGTACCTGTCTCCAGGTGGAACCCTACACTTCAAGGGCTGCCTAAGGGAACCTCAAAATTACCAAATAACTTTAATTGGGACCTATGGCTGGGACCGCGCGAAGTTAGAGATTACCATGAAGCCTACACCCCGGTTACTTGGCGTGATTTCTGGGCCTTTGGTTGTGGTGCCATGGGCGACTTTGGTTGCCACGATATGGATGCCGCAGTTTGGGCTTACGGCCTGCAGGCACCTGAAACCGTTGAGCTCAAACCTGCAGGTTATAATGATTCAGAAATAGCCCCTTATGGTGAAATAGGTTACTATAATTTTGCAGGAAAAGGTAACCAATCACCCATTAAGCTTACTTGGTATTCCGGTGGTCTACGACCGGAACTTCATGAAGCATTGCCTCAAGGGTATAGCTGGCCAAGTAGAGGTACCATGTTTGTCGGAGATAAAGGTATATTGGTAAACGAAGGTGGCAACCGAGCCCCCAAGTTGTTCCCTGAGAGTTTAGAGAAATCATATACGCCTCCCAAGCCTTCAATTGTACGTTCCAATGGACATTATAGAGACTGGATAGATGCCATTAAGGGTGGGCATTCGGCGAACTCTAATTTTGAATATGGATCTCGTTTAACTGAAATCACTCTTTTAGGAGTGCTTTCACTAAGATTAGGGGGCGAAAAAATTTATTGGGATGCCAAGAACATGAAAGCAACAGGGTTACCAGAAGCCGACAAGTTCATTCAGGAGCCAATACGAAAAGGGTGGGAAATGTAATACTGGAAGGCTACATCAATACATATTCCGTAATTTCACATATGCCACCAAAATATATCACAAAGAAAAGATGCAGATAAACTGCGCCCTTCCAAACTAACAACCTAACTCAATTTATTGATAAAGAAGTATACAGTGTAGCAAAAAAGCTTTTTTTGAAGTTTGTTTTTTTTAAAATAATAAATCGTTTTTTGACCAATGAATAATTGATGACATTTGTCAACTGTGGTTGTAAGGTGTTTGATGAGAATGCCAATAACATATTTTGATAGGTAAGTTGATAGGTTAATTTCTTTTCTTTTCTAATCCTTCAAAATATCCTAAGACTGCCTCTTTAAGTTCTGTTTCTACCGAAGGGGTAAATGGAGAAACCCGCTCCACCTCATAGCCACCACGCGGCCAAGCGGATTCGGTAGGTAAATAACCCAGCCATCCATTGGTGTATCCAAAAAAGAAAGTGTGGGGAAAAGAAGAACGATCACGAATCTCGTTAGATATTTCATTGAATAACTCCACTGGTGCACCCCATATAGCTATATCATTATTAATTGTCAAGAAACGAACTGGTAGTTTAACCATTTTAATTCCATTATTAGTAGAAGTATAGGCATCTAGATCTGATGGCCAGCCAAGACCAGGTTTTCTAGGAGTATTTACGGTCAGTGCTCCGGAATTCAATGCTATGTCATTGGTTGTAAACGAAATCCTTCGGTTTGCCTCTATAATCTTATCACCTAGAAGTACACGGAATTCCCCCAAATGTCCTTTTTTTGGATCTGGGTACACACTGTAGATAGGAGCGATATTACCTGCGGCGCCATTGATAAAGAGAAGTGGTGCCCCAATCTCTTGCTCCACATACTCAGAAACAATGCCTGGGGCATCACCACTAATTTCTAAGTTTTTCCCTCCCAAAACGGTCCCGTGTATGGCATAATTAGCGATTAGAGCCAATGGGCTGCCATCACCTTTGTCTATGCGTATGAGGCCAATACGGCGATCGACCGCTCCATCAGGGTTTATGCCAAGAGAGGCTTTACCGTTCACATCTATTGCCCTCCGGTTAATGTTGGCACGTGAAAAGCCCCAGCCTACACCTAACCGTGCAGGTTCGAGGTTTTTTCGTGCTTCTAAAATGCCATCTATCAATTGCTGTTCTACCATGGCGGTATAGGCGGAATCGATTTCGTGTTCGATTCGCTCTCCCATATAGGTGCCATAGATACCTGGCACACCAACTTCTGGTGCCGAGTGGGTATGGGTAACCGTCCACCATAGATCGACCGGTTCGATGTGATGCAGTTTCTGGAGCCTAGCCGCAACTTTGTCATATTCAGATGGAGAGAATAAGCAAATATCGCTCGAAATGATAAAGAATTGTTTTCTACCGTCATCCATTGCCAAAATCCGATGAAAAATACTGTCGTAAACACCCTTGGATTGTCTTTCCCCATAACCCAAAAGATATTGGGAATCTGATGGTGTGATGTTTCTTTTCACGACGGCCGCCCTAAATTCAGAACCTGTTGATGATTTATGCCCCGAAGCATTGGTTCCAGATAGAACTAATTTCACTTCCCTTAAATCTAACAGTGCACCTTCCTTAAATTCAGAGTCTGGTTTGAGAATTATCGACTGCCGACCTTCCGATAGATGGATACGTCCAATTTTTATAATCTTGAAGGTTTCCCTCGAACCGCTTTTGGCTACCTCACTTTTCAGTTCAATACCGCCGGCTATTAAAACAAAAGGCTTTCCGGCCTCTTCATCCGAAACTGACCATTCCAAAAAAACATCGTATTCACCGCTTTTTTTTACCAAAACATTCCATTTTACCTGGTCTTTTGATGTAAACCAACCAAAAGCTTTCCATTCCGGCATATATTTAATCTCCGGCCCTATTGCTTTCGCCATTTCTGCACTTAGCCTCAGTGATCCATTGGATTCTGGCCGGACCAATAAGTCATTTTGAATAAAAGAGATACCCATGGCCTGGAAAGAAATTAACAGAAAAAAAATAGCCAACAAAGAACTGGAATAATAACGATTTTTAAGCCTTTTTAAAGCCTTATTCAACCTGGCTTTTTCTAACGAGAATTTGATTTTGATGGAATTCATAATTATTACTTTACTATTTTTAGCTTTCTATAAGTACTTACTTTTAAGCCGACCGTACCATTATTTCACCTCCCGAATATAGGCCAACAAATCTGCCATTTCCTGTTGATCAATAGTATTTTCCAATCCTGCCGGCATAGCTGACATCCCTAATGGTTGCAATGACTGAATATCCTGACGAGAAATAGTTGTTTCCTGTTGTCCACCAGCTTTGCGCAGTGTGATAGCTGTAGAAGTTTCCGCCGAAACAATCCCCTGTATTGATTCGCCACCAATAAGCGTCACCGTCCAAAGATCATATCCATCTGCTATCGATTGGGCCGGATCTAAAATATCGTTAAGAATGGAAGCTAGTTGCCGGTTTCTTATAGTGGCAAGATCGGGGCCGTAATTGGTTCCCATTTTGCCTCCGATTTGATGGCAGATGGCGCAGTTCTCTTGAAAGACCTGCTTGCCTTGTACTGCCTTTCCCGACAACTCAAGAGAAGCTGCATATTGCTTCACGATTTCCTGTCTCTGATTATCCTCATCCTCAGAAAATAGGGCACGGGCAGTGTCTTTATGTGTTTGATCTTTGCTCGTCATGAGGCGTACAGCAAGTGCACGGTCTATATTCGTTTTCTGTATCCGTCCTGTTTCGATAGCGTCCAAGAGTAAGCCCGTTCTACTCGAATTGCTGAGAAAAGTCTGTAAGGCTGCACTTCGTACTTCCGGCGTCATTACCTGCCACTGTTCTAGAACATAATCGCTCACCGTCTGGTCAGGAATGGAACTAAGTGTTCGTAATGCTGCCAGCTGAACAGCTAATGGTTCATCGGGCACAATCAATTTATTCAACAAAGAGATATGTCGTTCAGGATTACCAAGTGCCAGAAAGTATATGGCTTCCGCCCTGCGCTCTGCCGACAAACTCGTATCACCTGCCATTCGCTCGGCCCGTTGTAATGCCGTCGCGGTTTTTGCACCATCAGAAAGGGCTATCTCATTTAACATCTGTAAAGACGCTTCCCTGACAGATGTTGATGGATGATGAAAAAAAGATCGAATCAATGAATTTTGCTCCACCTGAAAATCGGAAGAGAGCAATTCTTTGCCTTTAATTCCATTTGCCAGGCCCTCAAGTACTGGTGCCTGCCACGTATAAACTTCTTTCGAACCGATATTCGTGGCTTTTCCCACGAGCCGCTGAATCTCTTTGCTCTGTCCGGATTTTCCTATCATAGCACTCAATCGCCGAATAAGTGAGGCATATGCCGGGACATCTCCCTCAAAGCGATCGAGAACTGCCTCCAACAAGTTATTTCCTTGGAGGGAAGTCGCAGAAAGTGCTGCAACTTGAATCCACTCATCTTGAATATCCTTAAATAACATCGCTTGTCTTGCCTCTATAACAGATGGTGTATCAACAAACCCCAATGTAAGCATCAATTGATACCTTACTTTCAGATCCTCATCATCCTGCAGGGAAAGTAATGCATCAATTATCGAAGCCTCATCGAGGTGTAATTCAGCCAGCCTTATTGCGTTTTCCCGAATACCTGGAACCTTGTCCGTTAGAACCTGTTTTATCATTTTCGTAGAAAGCCGTCCCAATCCCTGTAATGTCCATAAGGCGTGAAGCCGTCCCAAAGGAGATTCAATATTTTTGGCCATTTGCCTTAATAGGGGAACAGCTTCCTTATCTTTCCTATCCAGTAAAAGGCGTTGCGCATTACGGCGCCACCAAATATTGGGACTGGCCAATGCATCTACCAGTTGCTCAATCGAAGTATCCCCTAGACGCAAACCTTTAAGTTGATTAACAGATTTTGTTACAGTAGGCGTAATGCGATAAATACGACCCTTTTCAGTTCCATCATAAAGTTCACCGGATTGGATTACCTCTTCTGCCATCCATTCCGGATGCTCAATGATTTTTCGGTAATAGTCGATTACATATAGGGCACC
Source organism: Flavobacteriaceae bacterium (assembly GCA_045046905.1). Classification (GTDB taxonomy): domain Bacteria; phylum Bacteroidota; class Bacteroidia; order Flavobacteriales; family Flavobacteriaceae; genus JASFYU01. The sequence continues at coordinate 15,898 of JASFYU010000182.1, forward strand.
ATCCGGTCCTATATAAAAGTTGACAGGACGGAACCAAGAATCGGTGGAGGCAAGAAACTCCTTTTGTTGATAAACACGAGATGCAGTATAGCTGACCCCGTCATCAGCTAACCTGTCGGCATGAACAAGATTGCTTACCGGTTCAGCAACGAAGGTCAAGTTGTCAAATTCTATTGGAAACGCCCCGCCTTGATATGTTTCAAGGCCTGTGGCCGAAGTAAAAACCCCTACAGAGGTCAGCAATTGGTGCTGTGGGTTTTTGGTAATGGGGAACACATCGGCAGGATGGCCATGGTCTGAAAGAGATTGGGTAACCCTTGTTACTAGTAGGTCAGGGTTGCGATGGAGGTATCGCGCGGCTATAAGTTCTTGGAAGATGTGATTGGAATTGGTAACCAAAAGGTGATGACCCCAAGGGTCAAATGTATGACCGAATTGTGTAGCGGCAGCGGTCATTTCCAACTCATGGCTATCAGGTCGGAAGCGGATATTGCGGCCATTGGCATTTTTGGGTAGACGTGGATACTGGGGTTGTTGGGGATAAAAGATATCTTTCCCTTCATCACCGAACTCTTTCTTATAAGATTGCGTAGCAACTGAAGACTCATGGGCCATGTAAATCCAATTATCCAGACCATACAAAGGGTTATTCAGGTTATGCTGCGGATTTGACAAAGCAAAACCGGTGAGTATGATTTCCCTGACATCTGCTTTTCCGTCACCATTTGTATCTTCCAAGTAAATAACATTGGGAGCATCAGTTACTAGGACACCTTTTTTCCAGCGCATGATACCTGTGGGAAGCATAAGCCCATCGGCAAAGACAGTGCTATTGTCGACTTGTCCGTCACCATCGTCATCAATTAATAATTTTATCTTGCCTGTACCACTTTTGTCCAAGGGATAGCCGTGCATTTCTACCACATACATCAGTCCGTTTTCATCTATCATCATATCTACGGGATCGGCAATCAGAGGTTCCGAAGCGACCAATTCGATTTCAAAACCTGACGCTATCTCTAAGGTCGAAAGTGCATCCTCCGCTGATTCACTATAAGGAGAACTTTGCTCATTAAGGCAGCTTACAATAATTACGGGCAAACCAAACAACAAAACGCGAAAATAATTTATATGTGCATATCGGAAATTCATTTTCTCTTTTTTAAGTTTTAGTATTTCTTAGACTTAATCACTTAACTATCGAACCTTCAAAAATGATTCTAGCAATCAGGAAAACAATCTCAAGAGGTGATTATTTAAAGTCAATCAATTAGTTACTATTTCCCACTTCTCCTTCTAGATAGCCCATAACTGCCTCTGTAAGGTTCTTGGCGGCCGAGGATGTAAAGGGAGACACTGTTTCAACCTCATACCCCCCATGCTTCCAAGCGGAGGCAGTAGGCAAATAACCAAGCCAGCCGTTGGTGTACCCAAAATAGAAAGTGAATGGGAAAGGGGAGCGATTGCGTATTTCGTTCGATATTTCATTGAATAACTCTACGGGGGCACTCCATATTACCACATCATCGTTGATCTTTAAGAAACGAATTGGAAGTAGTACCATCTTTTTTCCATCATTGGTAGTTCGGGTATAGTTCGCGAGATCTGATGGCCATCCAAGATCAGGCTTCCGGGGGGTTTCAAGGGTCAGAGCTCCGAAATTTAATTTCACCTCTTTGGTCGTGGACAAAATCCTTCGGTTTGCTTCCAGAATTCTGTCCCCCAAGAGCACGCGAAATTGTTTTAAATGCCCAGATTCTGGAGTTGGGTAAGTACTATATATGGGTGCTAGATTACCAGCGGCTCCATTAATAAAAAGCACCGGTGCTCCAATCTCTTGCTCGACATATTTCGAGACAATTCCTGGGACGTCACCGCTAATTTTCAAGTTATCTTGTCCCAAAACCGTTCCGTGAATTGCATAATTGGAGATTAGAGCCATCGTACTGCCGTCCTGCCTATCAATTCGCAATAGACCAATTCGGCGGTCGACCGCTCCATCAGGGTTCATGCCAAGAGAAGCCTTACCGTCAATATTTATAGCCCGCCGGTTAATATTGGCTCGAGAAAAGCCAAAACCCACGCCTAACCGTGCTGGTGCAAGGCTTTCTCGCGCCTCCAAAATTCCATTTATAAGCTTTTTCTTTACTTGAGTTGTATATTTAGGATTAGCTTCATGTTGATAACGGTCGCCCATAAAAACAGCCGGAAGGCCAGGACGGCCAAGTTCAGGTGCAGAGTGCGTGTGCGTAACTGTCCACCATAAATTAACCTGATCAATTCCATATTCATCTTCAAGTTTGGCCGCGATACGATCATACTCAGCAGGTGAAATAACACATATATCCGATGACACTAAAATAAACTGACTTGTACCATCATCCATGACGACAATACGGTGGTAAATGCTGTCATTGACTCCTGTTGATTTTCGTGGACCATAACCCAGCAGCCATTGAGAACTTTTTGGGGTAATATCTACTTTGACTACAGATGCCCGAAACATAGTAGAAGGAGCTTTTTTTTCAATGGGAACAGCGGTATAAGACTGTTGCGTCAAACCCACCTCAGCTGTAAATAAAAGAAGATAAACAACAAAAATATTTTTCAATATCATATGAGATTTGGAATTATTCATTTTCTTAATATAATATACTATAGATTCCTTCCATTATTTTTTCTTCGACATCCTCTGTAAAACGAGAGGGTTTTTCATATCCTATCATTGCACCTTCAGCTTCGTAGCCGCCCTCTTTCAAAATTCTAAGGGAGGGTATGTAACAGGGCATGTCATTTGCATAGCTATTTATCCAAACCCGGTCAGCCCCCAATTCTTTTTTAAGTCGCAAAGAATAATCCACGACCACCTCTCCACCGAGAAAAATCATTACCAAATCCTTACCGAAATTCCAGACCTGTATGGGATAAGAAATCTTCATGGGAATAGCTTCACTTCTAGCCATTCGACTCAACAATAAAAGTGAATAATTGCTAGTGCGGCCCGATTTCTTAGCATCATCTGCCAATTTTCTTGGATCTGGAATGTCGGCAAAAGTCAAATCTATATATTTCATATTACCACTTGGGGCTTCTTTTAATGGCGAAAGGATTTGGCTAGAAACTAGTCTATTTACCTCATCAGCAATGCTTTTTCCTTGTTTTTTCGCATTCTCCAGATCCATTTCGGGGTTTTCTGAATTCATACGCGGATGAGAATTTTGATCCGCACCGCAGCCAATTGTGACCATTGCAATTACCCCTGGAAAATTCTCTTCGATCTGAATCTGGGCCTCACCGGCCCAATCGCCATGAACCACATTGTTCTTGGGACCCAAAGTAACTGCATGACAGGCATAACTGACAAGTACCGCACGAACGGCCCCATCGGGATCACTTATTTTTAAAATGGGAAGAGCATGGTCAACAACACCATCAGGATTTATTGAGGTTCTGCGATTTATTGCAAAATCTACCTCTCCTTGACCCCACGAAACAGAGGATGATTTAATATTTTTAACTGCCATCAATGAAACTTTCTTCAGCTTGGTTGTTAAATCCATTGCATATAAAGATATTTCCGCCAGTTCATCGGGGCTTAAGGGCTTGTTAAAATGGGAAACAATGTTTCCGATTTGGGGGCCACTATGTGTATGTGAAGCACAAATAGTAAAATCTTCAGGATTGAGGGCTATCAAATTCCCCAATTCGGATCTGACCTTTTCAGTAATTTCACCAGGTATACCTAATAAATCAACTGTAACAAGTATGGAATATCCATCATGTTTATTTCTAAAAGCCATTGCCTTGGCCCATAGCTTGTGATGAACACTTTCGAAAAGATTGTCCCTGCCTGAATAACCCGATAGACGTACTGGTTTTTCCGGAGTAATATCAATCCTGGCCACCCCTACATCTATTAATTCATCCTTTTGGCCATAAGTGAATCCAAGGGCACAGTTAACTATCAAAAAAAATAAAAATGTTATCATGTACTTATTTCCCACGGTAATAATTTTTTATACTATAAAATATTAGACTTTCATTTTAGTATTGCTCTAGAGCCCTTGTAAGATTCCCTTAAAACCGAACTTTTTAAAAGTAGAATAATAATCTTAATTTTAAGCAGTATTATGAGAAAGAGTAAATTTAGTCCACATCAAATTGCAAAGATTTTAAAGGAGTTCGATAATGGAAAAGGAGTTGAACAAATTAGCCGTGACTATGGTGTTAGCACTTCAGCTTTTTATAAGTAGCGTAGCCGCTATGCAGGGCTGAGTTTGAAGGAGCTTAAACGCTTAAAAGACTTGGAAGAAGAGAACAGCAAGCTTAAACAAATGTATGCCACCTTAGCGTTGGATCATCAAATGGCCAAGGAGATCATTGAAAAAAAGCTTTAAAGCCTTGGCGAAAACGTATTATAACTAGAGAACTTATTCATTACAGCATCAACAGGGCGTGCCGTGTACTCAATATGAGCAAGAGTGTTTATTATTATAAACCATTACCAAAAGATGATACCGAGATAGAACAGGCTTTACAGCAAAAAGCCAAAGAACACTCAGAGGAAGGTTTTCGGAAAGCCTATGACCGTTTGCGCAATGAAGGAAAGCCATGGAATCATAAACGGGTTCACCGTATCTATAAAGCTCTTGGGTTGCCTTTGAGAAGAAAAGTAAAGAAACGTTACCCGCAAGAGTCAAAGAGCCTTTAGAGGTGCCTAATGAACTGAATCATACTTGGAGTATGGATTTTGTAACCGATGTTTTAGAAAACAAGAGACGCTTTAGGGCTTTCAATATCATTGAT
>JASFYU010000183.1:0-4112 GCA_045046905.1 Flavobacteriaceae bacterium
CCTAATATTCAATTTACAGAATGCAAATAAAAGCTACTATTTTAAAGTAATATCGATATCTTTTACATGATACGACTGCCTTTTAGTTGTGTTTTCTCAGGATTTGATGATTTTCTTACACTGCTTGTCAAATTTCAACTGAATAACTTAAGTTAGTCTTTCAAAAATTCAGCTTCGAATTGAAGGAAAAAAACATCTAAGCTATAAACAAATATTAGGTTGAACACGGCTTATGAACAAAGAGCATCATGAATTCTCCGAATACAATTCTGAAACTTTGTCCCAATTAATTACGTTGAAAAATGCATTGATGTAATCTGGTCTTCTATTTTGATAGTTGAGATAATAGGCATGCTCCCAAACATCGAGACCTAAAATAGGGTGCCCGCCACAACCTGTACCAGGCATCAATGAATTGTCTTGATTAGGAGTAGAACAAACCTCTACCTTGCCTCCTTTATGTACGCATAGCCAAGCCCAACCAGATCCAAACCTCGTGCCAGCCGCTGTGCTGAATCTTTCTTTGAAGGCTTCAAAAGAGCCAAAAGCATCATTGATGGCATCTGCCAATTCTCCTGAAGGTGTTCCTCCTCCGTTGGGCGACATGATGCTCCAGAACAAAGAGTGATTGTAAAATCCGCCGCCATTATTTCGTACGGCACCATTAGCCATGTCTAAATTTTTCAATATTTCCTCAATAGCTTGGCCTTCTAGGTCTGTACCTTCGACCGCAGCGTTTAATTTGACAGTATACCCATTATGGTGTTTGGCATGGTGTATTTCCATGGTCCGGGCATCAATATGTGGTTCCAACGCATCATATGCGTAGGGTAATTTAGATAATTCAAAAGCCATAATTTTAATGTTTTTAAGTTAAAGAAATCGTGTTCTTCAAATTTACGATTTTTCATATATATATTCCACGAATACCATTTAGACTCTACACTAAGAACTTCTTTCGGTTGAGGTTGTTGGTTTTATTCTTATCCTCTCACTTAGATATCTAGGGCCGTACTATAATTTGAGGCAGGACACGGCGGTAAGTCATTTCATTTCTGACACCCTTTTTATAGTCAAATTGGCATGGTTCTTTATTATGAACCGTATAAGAATGTGTATTTTGCACTTAAAAATAAGTGAAGGACTCTCCCTTTAAAATATACAATGCATCGGCAGGGTCTGGTAAAACCTATACCTTGGTCAAGGAGTATCTTAAAATTATTCTTTCATCTCCTAAAAGCTACAAACAAATTTTAGCAATAACCTTTACCAATAAGGCAGTAAACGAAATGAAACATCGTATACTGGGTAGTTTGTTTGACTTTGGCCAAACCACAAACTTAAACGAGCCCTCTGAAATGTTCAGGGCCATTTCTAAAGAACTTCGAATAGATTCAGATACTCTTCAAAAAAAATCCAAGGCCACTTTAAAAGATATTCTTCACAATTACGCTTTTTTCGATATCTCGACAATCGATAAATTTACCCATCGCCTTATTCGCACTTTCGCCAAAGACCTGAAACTTCCGCAGAACTTTGAAGTAGTCTTGGATAATGACATGCTGTTGAGCGAAGCTGTCGCCAAACTTATCGATAAGGCGGGAAGAGATGAACAACTCACCAAAATCCTTATCGATTTTGCCCTTGAAAAAATCGACGATAATAAAAGTTGGGACATTGCCTTTGATCTCATTGCCATAGGTAAATTATTGTTTAATGAAAACCATAGCTGGCATCTTCAAAAATTAATTGATAAAGATGTTCCCGCCTTTTTAGAATTGAAGAAAATCATTATAGAAAAAACCACTTCTCTAAAAAAAGAAATAACCGCTTCCGCAAAAGAAGCCTTAAGCTTAATCGAATTCAACGGTTTGCTTTTCAATGATTTCACCGCCAGTTATTTTCCGAAATTTATGTTTAAAATTAGTGGTGGCGATCTCGATATTGACTTTAATGCTGGCTGGAAAAATAATTTTGAGACCAATGCGCTGTACGGTAAATCTTGCCTCGAGGGCACCAAAGCAACTCTCGATGCTCTACAACCCGAGCTTATAGTTTTATTCAATGCCATAAAGAACAATCTATACAATTACCTGTTTCTAAAAAACGCATATACCAATATTGTTCCCTTGACTGTTTTGAACAGCATTCAGCAAGAGATAAAGGCTTTGCTAAAGGAGCGTGACCAACTTTCGATCTCTGAATTCAATACCATCATCTCGAACGAGATAAAACATCAGCCCGCCCCGTTTATATATGAACGCCTAGGCGAAAAATACAGGCATTACTTTATTGACGAGTTTCAAGACACCTCAGTCATGCAATGGCACAATCTAATTCCTCTTATTGCCAATGCACTGGCGAGTGAAGAAGGAAGTTTATTCTTGGTCGGTGATGTCAAACAAGCCATTTATAGATGGCGGGGCGGAAAGGCCGAACAATTTTTGAATCTAGTGAACAGGGCGACCAATCCGTTCGTGACAGCACCTGAAATCGAACTCCTTCCCAAAAACTATCGCAGCTATAGCGAAGTCATTAAATTCAACAATGATTTTTTTACGACTACCAGTCCGTTTTTAAATGACGATATATACCGTTCCTTGTTCGAAGAAGGCAACAAACAAGACCATAATAACAAAGAAGGCGGTCTGGTTGAGATTACGGTATTGAACAAAGACGTAGAAAAAAACATGTCTGAAAGCTATTGTGATGAGGTTCTTAACACCATCAAAAGCGTATTAGATAAAAACTACCGGCTACAGGATATAACCATTCTAGTAAGAGACAATAAGCACGGTATAGTACTGGCCGATTTTTTGACCCAACACAATATTCCCGTTATTTCACCTGATTCATTGTTGATCAGCAGCAGCAGAGAGGTCAGGTTTTTAATAAGCCTTCTGCTTTTTTGCAGCCAACCTGAAGATATTGGAACCAGTTACAAGGTGCTGTCCTTTTTAGCCGACAAGGAGGAGAATAAGCACCATTTTATTACTAAACACTTAGCATCACTCGATAAATTGCTGAAAGAGTCCTATGCTTTCGATATTCAGCTGCTTAATGAAGCATCAGTATATGATGGTTTGGAATATGCTATAAAACAGTTTCAATTGGCCAAAAGTTCTGATGCCCATATCTTATATCTCATGGATACGGTTTTCGAGGTTGAACAAAAGGAAGGAGCTGGCATACAAACTTTTTTATCCTATTGGGAAAAGAAAAAAGACAAGTTGAGCATCACGGCTCCCGAAAATGTGGATGCCGTTCAAATCATGTCGATACATAAGGCTAAAGGACTCGAATTTAACATTGTAATCTTCCCTTTTGCCAATAGTAATATATATAAAGAGATACATCCGAAATTGTGGCTCAAAGTCACCAAAGAATCTTTCAATGGATTTGAAGAGGTTTTGATAAGCAAAAAGCAAGAAGTCATTAATTACAATGACAAGGCTGCAGCCATATATGACGAAGAGCAACATAAATTAGAGCTTGATGCCTTTAATGTGCTTTATGTAGTACTCACCCGCGCAATCAAAGCCCTGTATATAATTTCGGAAAAAGATCTAAACAAGGCTGGCAAGCACAATACCAAGTATTACTCGGGCCTGTTCATTCATTATTTAAAAGAGAAGGGTATTTGGGATGAACATAGGACCACCTATTCTTTTGGCCACCTAGATAATTCAAGGTTCGAGACGATTGTTAATGCCCAAGAAAACATTAATTACCGGTATTCCTTTAAAGAAAGGCCAAGCTTTAAGATCCTTACCAAGTCAGGAATACTCTGGGATACAGAGCGGGGAAACGCTATTTCTAAGGGCAATCTCATACATGCTATAATGGGCCTTATCAAGACTGAGAAAGATGTGCAAAGTGCTCTTGGCACCCTACAACGTAATGGGGATATTGCAGACCATGAGATAAATGATATAAAAAAAGCCGTATATCAAATAATACATCATTCAAAACTACATACCTATTATAAGGAAGGAAACGTAATTCTAAACGAAAGAGATATTATCACAGATCAGGGCAAGGTTTTGCGGCCAGATCGAGTAGTCTTACAAAATAACAAAGCTACTGTGATAGACTATAAAAGCGGCAAAAAA
>JASFYU010000184.1:0-7871 GCA_045046905.1 Flavobacteriaceae bacterium
AACAAAATAGAGGCCGAACAAATAAAATTCAGCTATCCTGAACAAAAAAAGTTTCCTCCAGAAGAGGAAGGGCTATATTATGATGCAGAAGCTTTTTTTTACCATTCAGATTTTCTTTATGTCATCACAAAAAATAGAGCAAATCCGTTTTTGGGCAATGCGCTTATTTACAAAGTACCTGCCCAAAAAGGCAAGTACAATGCCGAATATATTGGCGTATTCAACACCTGTGATAATCAAAAAAGCTGTCAGATTACCTCAGCCGATATTTCTCCTGACAAGAAAACAATTGTTCTTTTAGGCTATGGAAAACTTTGGATGATTACGAACTTTACTTTTGATGATTTCTCTAAGGGTGATAGCAGAGAAATTGACCTGGGTATACGCACGCAGTTGGAATCGGTTTGTTTTTTGAGCAATACTACTTTGCTACTATCCGATGAACAAAGGGGTGCCACTGGAAGAAATTTGTACTCGTATAAGTTTTAAACAAACCATCATTACGACCCCGAGTATTCTGGGCAACTAATCTGTTGCTGTATTACAGCAAACTTACCGTATTGGCTTGCAGAATGGGCAGGCTTTATGACACTTCGCCTGCACTCGGCCGCCACTCACAAAGACGCAAAACCTAACTTTTTCAAGCAAGCTCTTTTTAGTCTTATCTTAGACTAGAACCCAAATCCTAGTCCAAAAGAAAACCTTGACCCATCAACACTATTGAATAGAGCTACTCTCGCCGTAATTATATCAGCCCCATTTAGAAAAAACCCACCTCCATAAGAGGCATGCCAGGTATTGGAATCCTCATCGGGTTGCCATACCCTGCCATAATCATAACCGCCATAGACCCCAAATGTCAAGGGTAAAAGGCCTGTTTTTATTTTTCGCAGACTATACCGAATGTCGGTATTTTGATAATATGATTTTTTTCCGGTAAAACGCTGGTTTCTATATCCTCTTAGGCCATCTAGGCCTCCTATATTAGCCCCTTGATAAAATTCAAAGCCATCGCCAATAATAAAATGTGCCTTCCATTTTGTAGCAAGTACCAAGCGGCCGTTTGCAATCAGTTTATGGTCAAAAGAAATTGTGGGAATTATATAACCAAAGCTTTGCCCATTTGATCCGGTTTCTTTTTTATACCCTGCCTGAAGCGAAGTAGCCATCCCCATGGTCGGAAAGGCCTCACTATCAGTATTGGCATAGGAAAATTCACCGTCAAGCCCTAAAAAAGTCTTTCTACTTTCTTCTCCATTGGCGACATAAAAAGTATTTATAAACCGCCCTTCTGTTTCCTCGACTTCAATAGACTCGTATACTCCTCCTATTCTGAGCTTACTTCCTAAATCTCCCCTCCAGACTAGGGAAGGGGCTAATTTAAAAGTTTCCACTTTGACACGATTATAATCAAACGCTAAATCATCATCTAAATTCTTAGTAGTATTGCCGAAGCCGAAGAAGTTTATACTATAATTGGGACTCGTGAATTTAGTGAACAGCTCTAGGTTAGTTTTGCCGAATACATTTGCAAATTCGCCCCTATACCCCAAATCAAAACCATTCGTTGCAAAATAGAATGCGGCATTAATAGTGTGCTGGCTTGTAAAAGGGTTTTGCAAAAACCCGTTATAGGTACGGGTATTTATGACACCTATCTTAAAACCATCGTCAGGATTTGAACCAATTATAGGTATAATCTGGTTGGTGCTGCTCCTCAATTTTGTGGGCTGGTAGGTGTTTGTTTCATAGTCTTGGCTAAGCCTCAACTTCGCCCCTTGCGTATTCTTAAATGTGTTTTTCTTGATTTTATGATCGTAAATATACACACCTCTACTATCGAATAGATCGTAGGTGTCATTGTTATGGCCACCAACTATTCTTAGCTTACTATGGCTTCGATTCACTTCACGTACCTCAAAATAGTCATCGTCATCTAAACCATATAGCCAAATTTCTTTGGTTACCTCTTTGTCATATACTTTTCTATAAAAAATATCTGCTTTTTTTCCATCTTTTATACGATAACCAATAACTTCGATTTTTCCATTTTCTAAGCCTGAAATCGTAAAATGATCATCTTTGTCAGTGCCTATCACCACTGAAAATTTATTGAGTATGTTATAGTATTCCACGGCGGTTTCCACTATAGTAGACTTTCTCGACAAGAGGGCCTTTTTGATTTTTGCTATGGTCTCATCTCGAATTTCAACAGGAAATCGCAACATGGCCTTATCGATTACCTCTTCAGAAAGATTTTGTTGTAAAAATACAGCCTGTTCTTTCCAAAGTTCAAGTTCAGTCTCTGGCAACAAGGCCATATCCAAGGCAAATGTCAATAGCGATCCATTAAACCCCTTTACGCTCCGTATTTCCTCGTTAAATCCTTCCATCAAGGTCAAGGAAGGAATTATTCTGGTCGCAAGCCACATAAAAACTCCATCGCCCATAATCGAAAAGGCCTGATCCCTGTCTCTAGGTATGGGCCTATACTCCACTTTACCCGTTTTCTTGTCTTTAAATTCTGCCCATCGCCACTGATCGGTGTGCCGGTCCCAATCACCTATCATCATATCGAACAAACGCGCTCTAATATAGGCGGTCTTATCTACCGAATATTTCTCGTCTTCTCTTATCTTTTGCAATACATCATCTGTACTTTCCAATTCATTGGCATAACCAAAGCTCTTCAAGTCTCCATGCCCGTCTGCGGTGCGTTCTTCAATCATATAGAGGGCATCTCCGAATTCGTCATCATAATCTTTAATAGCATTCTGTTTGGGAATATAATACAGATTTGGATTGGTATGGTATATACCAACAGCATCGGACATCACTCCTATGGCGAATGGAGCATACGGATGTGATCCCGTATAAAAATCAGAAAGAAGACGTTCGGTAAAGGTGCCCTCAAAATCACCGATTACATACTGATCTTTAAAAGCCATTGCCTGCAAATACACTTCAGCACTCTTCCTCAAGGCCCGCATAACATATTCTTTACCCTCTTTATTTACCATTCGAAGTGATTTGGACTGGTGGCCTCCACCTTTTCGCAGTACCTTGAGGCCACCAAAAATGGTGTCAAGATTCACGGTTGGCACCGTCACTTTGGTCGCATAATATTTTCTGTAGCGCTCACCCCAGAACCACTTAAAAAATGAACTCCTATCAATCTCTTCTTCGGTATAGATTGATGCTTTGTACTGTGGCGGAAATGAATCGGCATATTGTTTTGAGTCATTTTTGCGATGCTCGGGCAACACTTCGGAGGTAAATAAAAATTCTTCTTTCTCGTCTGGGCCCACACCATAGAATTTCACTCTTGAAGAGCCATCTGCGAATACTTGCAAAACGGCATATCCCATTTTTCCTGTTGAAAACCGACTACCATTCAGCAATCGGGTCGCTCCTTTTTTAGCTCCCGAACCACTGACTATTTGGGGTGTATTTTCTTCAACAATGTATTGCAAGGTATGCTCATGGCCTGAAGTAAAAATAACCTTATCGGAATATTGTGCCAAGGTCACAATCCGTTTTCTCATCAAATTATACCGCTTGTTTTGTAAATCTTCTCTAGATGCACCGGTAACTTTTCGCAGCACGTTTACAAAAGTGCCCAAAACGGGAAGTGGAACCTTACTACTACCTATAAACAGCTGTTGTCTTAGCGAATATTGGCCTCCATGGGTTCCGTAGCTGAACATCGGATGGTGCATTGCGATAATGGTGGTTTTATTTGCATTTTTTTTGATTTCACCTTCGAGCTCTTGAAAGAATTTTTCTCTATCCTTAATCTCACAATCATCATTTATAGTGGGGTGTTTGTCCCAATTGGTCAAAAACCATTCAGTATCGATGGCAATTACAACTATATCATCGCTTATTTCTATTTTTTTCATAGGACAGCCGTCCTCAGGAAAAAAGACCTTTTTACTGTCAAGCTTTTTTTCAATGTATTTCTGCTGACGCGACAAGCCCTTCAGCCCTTTACTATACCAATCATGGTTTCCAGGAATAAAAATGGGTCTCCCTTTAAAGTTCTCTAAAGTATTTAGCTGGGCATCTAACTGGTTCTTAGCCTCTTGATTGGCAACTTTGTCGTCTTTTTTATCAGGCATACCGGCAGGATAGATATTATCGCCCAAAAAAATGGCCGTACTATGGGTATCGGCTTTTTCCAATTTGTTTTTAAAAAGCTTTAAGGTAGGATTCAATACTCCCTCTGGAGATTTTCCGGCATCTCCTATCAAATAAAAAGTGTGCGTGACCTCTTTTAAAGTCTGAACATCATCTGCAGTGACCCTATCTGCATATTTGACCTTGTAGGTTGCGCAACCGCTCACAAAAAAGACCCCTAAGAAAAAAATGTAATATTTGCTCATATAAATGTTGTAAACTCAAAAATTTGTAATTTGGGAAGTATAATCCTAATAGAATTTATATGTCGGATATAATTAGAAATACCGAAATTTATGTCAAGGAATTGCTAACCAACGAATTAGATTCCTTATATGTATATCACAATTTACGGCATACCCAACGCGTAGTTAAAAGTACTAAAGAATTACTAGATTCTCTTAGCCTGAATTCAAAAGAGGATGAAATGATTCTTCTTACAGCATGGCTTCACGACACTGGCTATACGAAGGGTACGGCCGACCATGAAGAAAACAGTTGCGCTATCGCCAAGAAATTTCTGTTAGAACAAGATTATGATACGCAATCCATTAAAAAAGTGTGTGCAACCATTATGGCTACAAAACGCTTTTACACACCTACTTCTCTTTCTGAAAAAATTATCAGAGATGCCGATTCATCGCACTTTGCCCAAAAGAGCTATTTGGAGACCTGTGAAATGCTGAGAGAGGAATTGATGTTGTTGGGCATTGCAGATTATAGTCAAAAAGAGTGGCTCGAAGAAAACATTAAAATGTTCAGGACAGAGCATCGATTTCATACAGATTATGCCATAGAAAACTGGAAACCCCTAAAAGAAAAAATCCTTAAGACGTTGATGCAAAATAAAAAAGAAAATAAAATCGCAAAAAAAGAGGCCTTAAAAGCCAAATACAAAAACGAAAGCCCAGATAGAGGCATTCAAACTCTGTATAGGGTAACCCTGAAAAACCACCTAACATTAAGCAACATTGCCGATACCAAAGCCAATATTCTGCTATCTGTTAATGCGATTATCATATCTATGGCATTGTCTAATCTTATTCCTAAATTGGACAACCCCTCTAATGAATATCTTGTTTATCCTACCTTGATTTTTATTGTCTTTAGCGTTGTTTCTATGGTACTTTCGGTACTGGCTACACGCCCCAATGTTACTCAAGGAGAGTTCACCAAAGAAGATGTCAAGCAACGCAAAGTGAACCTGCTGTTTTTTGGTAATTTTCATAAGATGAAATTGGCTGACTATGAACTAGCCATACAGGAATTGATTAAGGACAAGGAATATATGTACTCTTCTTTAACCAAAGATTTATATTTCCTAGGCATAGTACTGAACAAAAAATACAAAATCTTGCGTTGGACCTATACTATCTTTATGATAGGCATGATTGTATCCGTAATTGCATTTGCCATCGCCTTTCGATTTTTTGGTCCAGAACGGGTAATGAAGGTTGCCGCCATATTCTAAGATTAAAGTCGACATACTTCAATCTAAGCTTTCAATTCTTGTATAAGATCTTCATAGGTGTAGGTTTTCGCCCCTTTTGTATGGGTCTTGTACAAGATTTCTGCACGAATGGCCTTTAACCCCAACACGCCCTGAAGGCCTTCTAACGCTACTATTTCGACTGAATCAGTAAAATAACCTTTTGATTTCAAGAATTTGATATACCTTAAATATTCAAGTTCGTCCTTTTTTTGTGAGTATACAATCACCAATTTACCCGGTTGGGTAAGCCGTTCATTGGTGCCCTTAATGAAAGATTTATCTATTCTCTTTTTAATAACCTCATAACGGGCATTGTAGGTGCCATCTACGTCAAAGCGCTTTTCGTCCATACGAAAACGAATCGATAGCGAGGTATTGTACACCAATATGAGCGAAGCCACATCGAGCTTCACCGAAAGTTCAGGCTTTAGTTTGTAATGTGTGTTTTCCATTTCACACATGACCTGAAGTTGCCATAATCTAAGGTTATTAAGATAAAGAGGATTAAAGTCATTCGAACCGGAAATAGAATCACCTATATACATATTATGTTCGACCCCGTCAGTCTTATAGCGCTCGAAATAATGTGGAAACATTTTTTGTGATTCTACTTGTTTTTTATCGAGTACCAAGGTCAGTTCCTTATTGATTCGCATTACGCTTTCATCATAATTTTTTCGATGGTCATAATAGGACTCCGTCTCTATGTCTATGCTAGCCTCATAAGTAAGTACAGCCTCATTTAGTTCAGTATCGGTTTTTTTAAGATGGTTAAAAACCGGTGTTATCTCTTCCTTTACAAAATCAAAGATTGCCTGCTCACTATTGGTGTACAACATTTCTTTGATGCTCTCGATATGATTACTCACTCTGAACATGAGTTCCTCATAAATCGGCAACTTTTGGCTATCCCATGCTCTGGAAAGTACTTCGTTGATACGAGAAAGCTGAATCGTCAAGTCTTTTTGAATGGCCGAATTCCTTGCCTGTGAGGAATTTTTAATATCAATCTGCCCATAGAGTGGGCTTACATCTTTAAAGACAATTTCTTTAAATGACGGTTGCTTACCTTCCAATTGATCCTTTATAAACTGTTTGGCCTCTTTTTCAAATTTCCAGTATACCGATGAATGTACCGATGTACATTCATTCTGTATGATAGCATCGATTAAGTTTTCCTCCTCTATCTTGGATCTAGTCACTGCAGAAACTATATAGGGTATGATATCATCTAATTTTGTAGCGTTTACCCCATTGAGTTCATTGACCGTCCTCGATACTATCTCTAAAACGCCCAACAGCTGATTGTTTGAGGCAATCGGCGCTAAAATGGCACTTTCTATTCCTTGCTCTTTCAAGCCTTTATAGGGTTGTTCACCCTTAGACATTTTATAGTACCTATCTACATTAGAAATGGCAAAATAAGCGTTTTTCTTTAATAGTTTCTCATAGGAATATTGGCATAAGGCTGCGTTACATACTTCTACATTTTTATTGCCCAGAATATAACTTTGTATACCATTGCCATATACACGTTCAAATTGATCTTCTTTAGCATTGTAAGCAACAAAACCTACGCGAACATCAGGAAGTCGAAAAAATGACCTAAAGGTTTCTTGTAGCCCGGTCATGAAATTGTCATTGCTGTTCTTGTCATTGGCAATCAGGCTCGATTTAATTTCCGAAATCGAATGTTCGGTCGTTACATCGAACATGTTCGAGATAACGAATCCTTTGGACATAAAACTACTGGGCGGAATTTTCTCTTTCCAAAGATCCAAATCATCAGGATTCTCCAAAAGTTCATCCACATCGGCCTGAGTAATTTTCTTCGCCTTATCTGTAGGTATAAATTCGAGAAAATCTGCATTATAAAGAATACGATAATGGTGCATTACCCCTTTTGAATCGGGGATGTCATAAAAATAAGGGCGAGTAAAATGGAGTTTAAACCCATAATAAAAATTCAATATTACCACAGAAGCCATGATATAATTTACGCCTGCCTCTTGATTACGTATTACAGGTTCATAATTAAGACCGGCTTCCTTCAATATCTTTTGAAATCGTTTTGAAGAATTAAAAACAATATTATTATAGGGCAACGAGGCTACTTTGATTTCGTTTTCACTTAAAACCTCGGAAAAAGTATCCTCCAATATCAAATGTATTACCTTTTTATGCTTCTTTAAAAGAGACA
>JASFYU010000185.1:0-38003 GCA_045046905.1 Flavobacteriaceae bacterium
GTTATGGCGCCTATGACGCGTTCAAGAGCCTTAAATAATATTCCGAATGACCATATGGTTACCTATTATGAAAAAAGAGCCGATGCTGGCTTGATTATAACCGAGGGTACTGCCCCCTCTGCTAACGGATTAGGGTATCCTCGTATTCCAGGAATATATACTGATAATCAACTAAATGGGTGGAAAAAAATAACAACTGCCGTACATGCCAAAGGAGGAAAAATATTTTTGCAACTCATGCATACCGGTCGGGTTTCTCATGCCTTGAACATGGAAGAAGGTACTCAGATATTGGCACCTTCTTCGGTAGCTTTAAGTGGCGAAATATATACCGATATTGACGGAATGAAGCCTTATCCTATACCTGAAGAAATGACCTTGAGTGCTATTGAACAAACACAACAAGAATTTGTTCAGGCCGCTAAAAATGCTATTAAAGTTGGTTTTGATGGTGTTGAAATACACGGTGCCAATGGGTATTTAATCGAACAATTTATCAATACAGCCTCAAACATACGCAAAGATAATTATGGGGGGTCTATTGAAAACAGAAGTAGGTTTGCCATAGAGGTTTCAAAAAAGGTTGCTGATGCTATTGGAGCAGATCGAACAGGAATTCGCTTATCGCCATATGGTGTTTTTAATGGTATGGAAATCTTTGAATCGGTAGATGAAACCTTTGAATACTTAGCAACAGAAATAGGAAAATTAAACCTAGCCTATATACATATTGTAGATCATTCTTCTCAAGGGGCTCCTGAAGTACCTCAGAGAATTAAAGATACAATCAAGACAGCATTTAAAGGTGATTTTATCGCAAGTGGAGGTTTGAATCTAAATAAAGCAGAAACCATATTAAAGAAAGATAAAGGAGATTTGGTTGCTTTTGGGGTGCCTTTTATTGCGAATCCTGATTTGGTATATCGATTTAAAAATAACAAGGCATTAAGCAGTCCTAATCCTGACACCTTTTTCTCGGCAGGTATAGAAGGGTATTTAGATTATCCTTCAGCAAATTAAATTCAATCCCTTATTGAGGGTTTAATTCCTAGGCCTGCCTCGAAATCAAAAAATATTTTTCAAAAGCATACCTCGTACCCTTTGATCGAGGTCGTTAATAAAATAATTCAATCCTATTAATAAATTAAAATCATGAATACAATAACAAAATTGGCATTAACGCCAAAAACAATCGAAACGGCTGATGCACTATCACGCCAAACATTAGAAGCAGCTAAAAAGGGAATGGGAATGATTCCGAATATGTATGGTGGAATGGCTAATAACCCGGCCTTGTTAGATGCCTACAGCTATTCGTATAAAAGCTTTAGAGAAAATGCAGGTTTTACTTCGCAAGAACAGGAAATTATATTTCTATCGGTCGCCTTTGAAAACAACTGTGAATACTGTATGTCAGCTCATAGTTTTGTAGCAGATAAAATGAGTAAAGTACCTGTAGCAGTTACTGATGCCATTCGTGACAATACTAAAATTGATGATGCTAAATACAGCGCTTTGAGTAAATTTAGTAAAGTAATGACGGCTAAAAGAGGTAATGCCTCAGAAGATGATATCAATGCCTTTTTAAATGCAGGGTATACCGAAAATCACATCTTAGGAGTTATTGCGGGCATTGGAGTTAAAACCATGAGTAATTATTTTAATCATGTGTTTAACACGCAAGTTGATGATGCTTTTAAAGAAAGAGCTTGGTCTAAATCATAATCTTAAACTTAATTTATTGAAAAGCACGCGGCATATTGCTTTGTGCTTTTCATATATTGCAAAATACTATTGATTGCTTTTTGTCTAAATCGTAAAGAATGAAAATACACCATATAAGAAATGCCACCTTTGTAATTGAAGCTGGTGATACTTACATTTTGGTTGACCCAATGTTGGGCAAGGCAAGTTTTTTACCTCCCTTTGCTTTTTTTCGTTTTAAAGCAAGACGTAATCCAACTGTAAATCTTCCCAGTAATTATAAGGCTATTTTAGATAAAGTAACCCATTGTTTAATTACACACTTGCACCCTGATCATATTGATACGGCGGGAAAAATATTTTTAATAAAAAACAACATTCCTGTTATTTGCAGTAGTAAAGACGCTGAAAAACTTAAGAAAGACGGCTTGAATATTTTGAGCAGTTTAAAATATTGGCAAAAAGGTAATTTTTTAAATGGAAGTATAGTTGGGATTCCGGCCATGCATGGCTACGGTTTTGTAGCCTCTATAATGGGTAATGTTATCGGTTTTTATATTGAACTGCCTAATACACCTTCTATATACATCAGTGCCGACACCATTTATACAGCTGCCGTTGATAAGGTATTATCAGAAATGAAACCAGACCTGACGGTATTGGCTGCGGGCACGGCACAATTTGATTTTGGAAAACTATTGATTATGAACATTGATGACATTATCAAGTTCGTTAAGAATTCGCCTAAAAAAGTATATGCCAATCATATTGAAGCTTTAAATCATTGCCCAATGACTAGGCTTCAGTTGAAAAATATACTCGAAGAACATGATGTATTAAATAAGGTTTATATTCCTGAAGATGGTGAAATAGTTGTGGTATAAGCGGCGCAAGAAATGTAACCGCAGCTGATGTGGCCAAAGCATTGGTTACTACAATCAAAGAGCATTATGGGTTACTGAAGTCATTTTGTTACTAGTCTTTGGGCTGGCAATGACATTTTCAACGGGCATAAAAGGTGTATTTGACTATTCGGTATTCACCGCTTCAGCTGCTGCGTTTGCTTTAAGTGCTATGAAAGAGAAATTCTTTGAACTAGATAATGCTTACTAAAAAATGAAACGAAACCCATTAGAACAACTAAAAGCATTGCAGATAGAACTCCCTGAGGTATCTACTCCAGGAGGTTCTTATGTCTCTGTAAATATTCGTCAAAATATTGCCTATGTGGCGATTCAATTTCCTATTAAAAACAATGATTACTTATATCAAGGTAGCTTAGGAAAGGAACGCACAACAGAAGACGGTTATAAGGCTATGGAATTATGTGCTCTAAATGTACTTGCACAAATCAATGACAAAGTTGGTTTTGACAATATAATAGGATTAAATCACATTGATGCATACTATCTGTCCTCTGAAAAGTGGGATGATGCGCCAACAGTAGTAAATGGTGCATCAGATATGTTTCTTAAAGTTTTAGGTGAAAAAGGCACGCATTCAAGAGCAATTTTCGGAGTTGAAAAATTACCAAAGAATTTCTGTGTAGGCTTAAGCTGTACTTTTACGATAAAGAATGGTTAAATAAGACACAAATGTTGTATATGCAACATTAATATGTTACATTTGCAATATGAAATATGATTTAGAACATTGTATAGGTAATAGATTAAG
Organism: Flavobacteriaceae bacterium; assembly: GCA_045046905.1. Lineage (GTDB taxonomy): Bacteria > Bacteroidota > Bacteroidia > Flavobacteriales > Flavobacteriaceae > JASFYU01. The sequence continues at coordinate 3,379 of JASFYU010000185.1, forward strand.
ACGTTTGTCTAGAATTGTAGACAGACAGTTTAGAGCAAGTCTTAAAGCGTATGATATCACAGAGAGTCAATTGAGTATTCTTTTTGTTTTACGGAAATTAGGAAAAGTAGAGCAGGGTAAAATAGGGGAGGCCCTTGTCTTAGAACGGTCTACGGTCAGTAGGAATGTGAAGTTGTTGGAGAGAATCGGAATTGTAACACGAACTTCTGATTATAGGCCCGAAATAGAATTAACCGCAAAAGGGAATGAATTGGTCAATACACTCATTCCTATTTGGGAAGAACTGATGGATGATTTAATGGATAAGCTTGGAACTAACGGAATGGAAACTATAAAAATCTTAGAAAGAAAATTGGGCTAAAAAAATTTAATTTATATGTTGTATATACAACATTACAAAAAAATGGAATCATGAAAGAATTATATAAAGAATCAAACTCACAAGTATCAATACCAGATGTGATACCAATGAAAATGCCAAAACCAATTTATTGGAAGCAGGTTTTGATAACTACCCTGTCAGTATATCCACTTTTAATAGGTTCTACGTGGTTTTTAAAACAGATTTTTCCAATGGAAGAATTAGCACAGGAAGCAGCCATATTTTTCACCGTAGCAATGGTAGCATCTTTAATGGTGTTTCCTGTAATGCCCTTGATTATGAAATTTCTGGGCTCATGGCCGTATAAAAAATAACATGATCACTAATCTAAATACCAAAACAATGAAATCAATAACTAGCACAAAAAAGAATCATTTATTAGACACTAAAACTGTTTGGTTAAACAAATTTAATCTCAATATTCGATATGCTGAATTAGGAGAAAAAACAAAACCCACAATGTTATTGTTACATGGGGTACCAGAGAACTTACATTCTTGGTATGCAACGGGGAGACTTTTAAGCGAGAAGTACCATGTATTTGCGATTGACTGGCCAGGTTTTGGAGGAAGTGATCCGTTGAGATCTAGCAATGACTATACCTCTCGTAATTTTACTGAGGTTGTTATTGATTTTATGGATGCCTTGGAGGTTCAAACAGCAATTATAATGGCAACGGATATTGCCTTATTGCCTGCTTTATTGGTTGGTTTAGAATACCCTAAGCGTGTTTCTAAATTAATAGTTATGGATGGTCTTCCTTTTCCAAGGCCACAATATACCTCTTGGGAACTTAAAAGTTTCGCGAAAAAAGGTTCTGTTATTGGGAAAGCTCTAATAGAATGGTTCCCTAGTATTTCTGCTCAAATTGCCTACTTAAAAGGATTTTATAGCGGACATTCGATTCCACCAGAAGTGCGTAAAGAATTTTTAACTGATGGTAAAAGTAAGGTTACACAAGAAGCATTTTCCTCATATTTTCAGAATTTTCATTTAGAGCAAAAGTACTTTGAACAAAGAGCGCATCAGCTAGAAACACCCGTATTGGTCGTTTGGGGAAAGCAAGATCGTTTTATTAAAGTTGACTTAGCGTATGAAATTGCAGAAAAACTCCCCAATGCGCAACTTAAAATAATTGATAAGACAGGCCATTATGTTCATATGGATGCGCCACAAGAGTTGGTTAAAGCCGCAAACAGTTTCCTTAACGCTGAAAGGATTGATTCATCAATAAATATGAAACACAGAGGAATGAGACAAATTCAAGACATAGACTATGTGCAACTTAAATCAAGGTAAAATGAAAAAATTTAAAGAAAAATATGGCTCTTGGGGTTTAATTACAGGGGCTTCATCAGGCATAGGAAAAGAATATGCAACAAGTATTGCTGCTCAAGGTATAGACATTGTGCTTGTTGCAAGAAGTGAAGAGAAGTTACATCGTATAGGAAAAGAACTCCGTAACAAATATCAAGTACAAGTAAAAATAATAGTCGCAGATTTAGCTTCAGAAGGCGGAGTTGATATTTTGATTCATGAAACTCGTGATTTAGAAATTGGTCTATTGGTAAATAATGTAGGGAGAGAAGACTCAAATCATTTTTTGAAAATTGCTGCAAAAGAGCATCTTGAAACCATTGACCTAAACATTAAAGTACCGCTTTTATTAACACATCATTTTGGAGCCAAAATGGTAGAAAGAAAAAAAGGCGGTATTATTAATATGTCTTCCATAGTAGCATTTCAGGGTGTGCCTTTCATTGCAAATTATGCCGGAACCAAAGCTTATAATTTAATATTCTCTGAAGGCATTGCTGCAGAATTCAAAAAGTACAATATCGATGTTTTAGTGGTAACACCTGGGTTTACAAAAACAAATCTTGCAAAAACATACGACTTTTCAAGAACCCCTTTTAAAGCGCTAGCCCCTCATTTTGTAGCTCAAAAAGCACTAAGAGATCTTGGTGAAAAAAGATTGAGTATTCCTGGTTTTATAAATGCATTCCTTTATTGGAGCGGCAAATTTTTGTTTTCAAGTAAATGAATACCGCCTCCTTCGGATTGGTGTTTAAAAAAGTACTTCGGAATTCACTTTAAAAGTTCAGTTAAAATCAGTAATAAACCGGATTATGAAAACAAGAGCAATACCTCAAGAGGCCAATAACTCTGCAGCTAATAACAAAGAAAGAAAGCTAAAATTTGAAGTAGATAAGAGCCTATTTCCTTTCAAAAACAATTTTTTAGAGCTGTCAAACGGAAGTGAAATTCATTATATAGATGAAGGAAAGGGCCCTGTTGTATTAATGCTACACGGAAACCCAACCTGGTCATTTTTATATCGAAAAATGATAACAGAACTAAAAAACGATTTTAGGGTGATCGCACCAGATTACCCAGGGTTTGGTCTATCTCCAACGCCTTCTAATTATGATTTTCTGCCCAGTACACATAGTGCTGTAATTGAAGAATTTATACACAAATTACAGCTAAAAAAAATAATTATAGTCATGCAAGATTGGGGCGGCCCAATAGGTTTGAATAACGCTGTAAAAAATCCGGACCTTATCAGAGGAATGGTTATTGGTAACACTTGGGCATGGCCGCTTAAAAGACCAGGGCAAAAACTTTTCAGTCATATTATGGGCGGGTTTATTGGGCGTTGGATGGCAAAGAATTTTAATGGAGTATGGCATGTATTCATGAGAAAGGGGTTTGTGAAATCACCATCAAAAAAAGAACTGATGATGTACAAAGCTCCTTTTAAGAAGGGGCGTAATCATAAGCAAACGGCAATCTTTCCTAAAGAACTATACCATTCAAAAGCCTTTCTGTCTCAGATTGAATCGTCTTTATATACGCTTAAGAGCAAGCCTGTACTATTTACATGGGGCGATAGTGATTTTGCCTTTCAAGAACCAGAATTAAGACAATTCCAATCCATTTTTCCTAACCATGAGGTGAAAACATTAAAAGCGAGCCATTTCTGGCAAGATGAAAAAGGTGAACTGGCCGCTGAATATCTAAAAAAATGGGCATTGAAAAATGGATGGATAAATACTGAACATATCAAACAATAATAAATAAAGAAGAATGAAAGCAGAAATTTTAATTACAGGAGCAACGGGTACAACCAGTCAATACGCCATTCAACATTTAGTTGATAAGGGCATAAAAGTAAGGGCGATGGTAAGAACCTTTGATGAGAGAAGTGAAGCACTTAAGGCCAAAGGTGTAGAAGTGGTTCAAGGCGATTTTCTTGATATCAAGGCCTTAAGAGCGGCCTTAGATGGTATTAAAAGGGCCTATTTTTTATATCCATTTAAAGATTATTTACCTAAGGCTGCTGCTTATTTTGCGAAAATAGCTAAAGAAAAGGGGGTAGAGATGGTTGTAGAAATGTCTCAAATGGGCGCACATGAAGATACGCCGAGCCCTGCAACACAAAACCATGTCATCACTGAACATATTTTTGAATGGGCCGATGTAGGTGCTGTTCATATTAGACCTGGGCTTTTTGCTTGGAACTATTTAGGTTTTGCAGCACCTACCGTAGTAGACCATCAAAAATTCTATTACCCAGATGCAGAAGCTAAATATACGATTGTTCACCCTAAAGACATCGGTGAGGTTGTTGCCGAAATATTGATGGATGAAAATAAAGAGAAACACCTAGGTAAAAAGTATGAGCTATCAGGAGACAAAGTATATGACGCGCTAGGGGTCGCAAAAGATATTAGTGATTTAGTACATAAAGAGATTGAATTTGTTCCGATAACGGTAGATCAATGGATTGATGCAATTAAAGATCACCCCACAATTAATCCATTTCTTGCCAAGCACTTAAAGGAGTTTAGTAGTGAAGTTTCTGATGGCAGATTTAATCGAACCACGAATGTGGTAAAAGAGATTACGGGTCATAAGCCAAGGTCATTCAGAACATACATAGAAGAACATAAAAACATGTTTGAAGCGGTAGCTGTTTAAATACTAGTTTAGTATGCTTAATTAATTATGCCTTTCTATTTGGGAAGGCATTTTTTAGTTTTTGAAAATAATGTCATAAGACAACTTTTAAAATTTCACATCTCCTCAAATTAGTAGTGTTACTAGTGATAAAGCAAATATCCTGTAGATTTAAAATTAATCACCGTATATTAATATTTACCAAAGGTGTATTGCTTGATAAAATTAATCGCTCGCTATATACCTTAGTCGCCAAAAAGACTAATATTCGATATAGCTTTGAAATTAATGGTATATTATGAAAGAACAGGAGGAACAGGTGGTTTCAATGGTTCTCGAATTTTGAAATAATTTTTACCGTTAACAAAATTTTTAATACGTGAAAAAGTTTTTTTTAATAGCATTACTCATAACGGTTTTAGCCAGTTGTGCAAAGTCATTTAAGCAAGATATTAAAATAACAAAACCGATAGCCAGCTTTGTCGGTCAAGTAGATTCAATAGTAATCAGCAAGATGAACCAATATAATATTCCTGGCCTCGCTATTGGTATTGTCAAGGATGGTAAAATAGTGTACACGAATGGTTTTGGCGTAAAGAATATAAATAAGATAGATCCAGTAACTGAAAATAGTGTTTTTCATGTGGCTTCAATTAGCAAACTGCTAACGGCACAAGCAATTGTTCAGTTAGAAATGAATAATCGATTGCGTCTAGATGATAAACTAATAGACTTAATTCCTGAATTAAATTTTAGTGATGAAAGCGTAAAGAGCATCACCATAAAAAGTTTGCTAAATCACACATCTGGGCTTCCAGATATAAGTAATTACCACTGGAGCAATCACAATCAGGCTGAAAATAGTTTGAAAGATTATATCTTAGAATTAAATAGTAAACTTGATTCAGAACCTTCTACTAAATATCAGTATAGTAATTTAGGCTATGATATCTTAGGCTATGTAGTTGAAAAAGTAACGAGAAATTCGTTTGAAGACTTTGTAAAAGAGCAGATTTTAAATACTAGTGGAATGAATGCAAGTGATTTTAGGTATTTTAAAATACCAGATTCACTAAAAACAACACCCCATACTAAAACTTGGATTGGGCGTAACATTACAACAAGAGAAACATACCCTTATACAAGAGAACATGCACCGAGTAGTACGCTGAATACCTCATCAAAGGAGTTAAGTAATTGGATGATTTCTTTTCTTGACAAGCTAGAGAATTCTAATCCGAAGAATAATTATAGCAGTATGCTCGAATCTTCAACAGGCTTAAGTTCTACTATTGGTTTAGGTTTTCAATTATATGATATAGATGCTAAAAAAGCGGTTGGTCATTATGGAGGTGACAAGGGCTTTCGAAGTTTTTTAATGATGATACCCAATGAACATATTGGGGTTGTACTGTTGGCGAACTGTGATTATAATGAAGATTACAGGCAAGAAATTGTATACCCGATAGTAAGGCTATTATTGCGGGTAAAATAAAGTTCTTATTTATAAGTAAATAACATAAATTTGAAAGTAACCTATTTTATTTTAATCCCTTATGGGCCTGCCTTTGCCGAAGGCTTGCTCCGAGGTTATTGACTTAAATAAAGTTCAGAGCTTAAGCGTAAATACAGTAATTAGAGATTGTTAATGAAAAAAATATTGATTTTACCTTACCGTTTAGATGTTAAACGTAAAGATTTAGAATATTTATCTGAAGGTATAGTAGAAGAGCTTATTCAATTAATTTCAACAAATTCTAATTTAAAAACCACGTCTAGGTCAACGAGTTTATACCTTTTAAAAAACCCTCTTCCACCAGTCGACATGAAAGAGCGATATGGTATTGATTATTTTATTGAAGGTTCTATTAAATACAAAGAAAACAAGTATCAAGTCGCTACCCGACTTTTTAAGACAGATAATGAAGCGTTGTTATTACACGACCAATCTTATTTTAAGCTTGATAAATGGACCCAACCCTTAAATAAGCTGGCCAGCGAAATCATTCGAACAATAGATGATGTTGCAGCTTCTTTGCCTCAACAACCGAATATAGACGATTCAAAGGCGCGAGAACTTTATTTAAGAGGCATATATCATTGGCACCGATATACCCATGCAGAAATGTTATTGGCCATAAGTTTTTTTAAGAAGTCTATCAAAGAAAATGAATCTTTTGCGATATCACATGCTGCTTTGGCAGATTGTTATTCTGTAATTGGTGCAATGGGTTATGAAGAACCGATACGGGCATTCAAATTGGCGAAGACACATGTGAACAAAGCATTATTATTAAATGATAAACGTTCAGACTCTTATGTTTCTGCTGCCTTTGTAAATATTTATTACAAAAGAAATTTAATACAGGCAAAAACCAACCTCGTACAAGCTTTAAATTTAAATACTGAAAATGTAAAGGCGCACCATGTTTTTGCCATGTACTATATTCATAAAGGTGATTTTATGAATGCAGAAAAGCATTCTGCTATGACTATTACGTTAGACCCTTTGGCATTGCCTCATTATAGTATGATCATTCGAATTCAAATTTACTTGAAAAAATATCAGCAAGCTTTAGATTACATTGATGCTGCAATACTTATTGATTCTCAGTTCGAAAATGACTTAAAAGAATATAGAGCATATGCTAATCTGTTTTTAGGAAACTTAGAATCCTCAATAGAAGATTTTAAAAACGGTGTGGAACGAAATAACAATAACGCTATGGCAAAGGCTCATTTGTCTTATGCCTACTCTAAAGCGAACTTTCATCAAGAGAGCAGAAATCTAGAGCAAGCCATTTATGATCTCGATATAAAAAATGACACAGGTGTTATTGCCTACGCATTGGCGATAGTAAAAATAGGGCAGTCTGATTATAAAGCTTTTTTTAAGTATTCAGAAAAAGCGGTACAACTAGGTATCGGAATATTTCCTGCGGAACTAAAATGCAATCCTATTTTTGCTGAAGTTAGAGAAGACGCTCGTTTTCAAAAAATACTAAAACAATGCAATCTTTCCGATGAAATAGCTACGTTTCAAAAAAACAGAAAACCAGCTTCCATTATAAATATAAAATCAAACACCTCTGTAACACTTGCTATTGACCCACAAGATATATCGTATGTAGAGGCTAGTGATAACTATTGTACCGTATACTGGTATGATTCCGGAATTCTAAAAAATACAATCCTCCGACAAACCTTAAAAAATATTGAAGAACAGTTAGTTCCATTTAAGAATATAGTTCGTTGTCATAAAACATTCATGATCAATCTTTATCAAGAACTAAAAATTACGGGTAATGCAAGAGCGTATTTTCTTGAAAGCAGATCGCTACCTGTGCGTATTCCCATATCGAGATCAAAAAGTAAATCGATTGTACTTTTATTGAATAAATACCAAGTGTAGTACAAACCTAATACTTGGTAAATTGACCTTCCTTTTTACCACATTTATCCTATTCACCACATTTTTCGAATTAAATAGGGGGCAACTTTCCCATTTGCTACATTTTTAAATGTGGGCGAAACATCGTCTTTATGTTTGCTTTATAATTAATACAGGAACAGTATGACGACAATTACAAAGCAAATCACAATTAACGCTTCGCAACAGAAAATATGGAAGATAGTGTCCGATTTAGGAGGTGTTTACAAGTTCAACCCTGGCGTACGTAAATCATACTATACTACCGATAAAACTAATGGAGTAGGGGCGGCACGTATTTGCGAGTTGCAACCTGTAGGAAGAATTCTTGAAACAGTTAAAAACTGGAAAGAAGGTGAGAGTTTTTTACTTCAAATAAGTCCTATTGAAAAAGCAGTACCTCTTAAAAATTTCAGTGGTCTATTCGAATTAAATGAGCTCAATAATAACAGTATTCAGGTATCTGTTACAATAAATTACGATATGAAACTGGGCACTATCGGAATTTTGTTAAACAATCTAATAATGAAATCAAAAATGGGAAATGAAATCGAGGATTTATTGAAAGGACTAAAAGTTCATTCTGAAACGGGAATAGAAATAAAAGATACTAAAACGCTACGCAAGATTCTTGGCGCAGCATAAACCACTTCAATCAATAATAAACATTAAATCAATAATAATGACAACAATCAATAATAATAACGATGCTCATTTTATGAGCGTAGTGACTCGAAACAGAAGTAAACGAGTTCAATGGAAGTTTAAAAGAAGGCATTCTTATGCACTACAATTCAAATTAATTTAAACAATTAAAAACAATTCAATTATGAAACAATTACAAGTAAAAACAATGAGAAACAGCTTTTTTGCAATTGCACTTGGTGTAGTAGGAAGTATTTCTGCAAACAGCGTAGAAAACCCAGAAAATAGACAAGTTGAAACAAACCCTACAACGGAAATCATAAAAAGTGCGGATATCATTTTTAAAGCAGGAAAAGTTATTGAAATCGCCTATGCCACCGTTGAAGGTGGTAAAGAAGCTAAACTTGGAAAAGATTATTTTTCTAAAATTCTACCCATAGCAGCGAAATATGGCGGAAAAATGCTGGGCAGTTTACGAGTTACTGCAGTAGTTGACGGTGAACTAGCGCCTCAAATGATCGCTATTTTTGAATGGCCGAGCATAGCAGCCAGAGATAAGCTATTAGCAGATCGTAAGGCCAAAAAACTGTTCCCGATTCGAGATGCTATCTTAACCTCTATAAAATTGGCTTATTTTACGGTTGAAAAAGATGTTACTGTAACTTTTAGAGAAGATAAGACCTATGAATTTTTTAATGCATGGTTGACTCCTGAAGCAGATAAATTATTGCCTGAATATTTTGAGAAATCGGCAGCACCAAAAAAGAAATATGGTCCTATAACCTTTATCGCTAGTCTTAAGCCTATTGCTGGGCTACCAGCAGCAGATTACCTTTTGCAACCACAGATGTCTGGTATTGTAGAATGGAATAATACAACGGCCTATTACGGCTTAATGGCAGACCTAGACTTTAAAAAAGTCGCTCCACTATTGAAAAAATCGGTGACACGGTTAGATGGAATTCATGCAAAATTTGATTTCCCTCAATAATTGAGAAGCTTTGAATACTTATGGCTTGAATGAATTTTTCGCAAATTCATTCAAGCCATTTTCTTTTGCTTTAAATGAAGTAACTCGAGGCGAGTCCTATACCTAGTAAACCTGAGTTCGACCTAAACGCTATACAAATCTTAGGTTGAACTCAGGTTATAAGGGCAGGGTGTAGTGAAAACCGTCACTCTCATTATAAATATAAGATAAATAGGTATTCTCAATACTTGCATGTTAAATGGTTATGGCCTGCCTTTCTATGTTAGCGTTTCAAATTCATCATCCAACAACTATTTCAAATCTTCTATCTTCAGTTTCTTTTCGAGCCAGTACTCGTTCTTTTGAAAACCGTAGGTCGAGGGCTTGTATTGTTCTACGAGTTCTACATTAGTTTTTTCAGGTACTGTCATGTCCATGGCCCAAAAGATTCCGTTTAGGAGTAGCCGGCGAGTACCTTCGATTAATAAGTCACTTGAGGAACCTATGGTAGAGGTGAATACTTTTCCTTTTTGACCTCCGGGAGTTTGGTAGCTTTTTGTCCATGCAATGGGCATCATGGGGTCGTTCAATTCGAGACCATCTTTGTTTGTAGTTGCTATTTGCGCATCGGTAGGCTTCATGCCATAAAAGATATCCTCTTCATCAAAATCTCCTTCTCTGTTCACTACCTGTCCTAAAATAATGGGTTGGCTATCACCTGAGAGAGGCAAACGAACTCCGTATACATCTGTAGAACCCCAAACATCGCCATCTTCCAATCCGTTTGTGATAGGGTGTGCTTTGGATCCTTCGGCTATAATACCCCGTGTACTTTGATGTTTGTGATGCCCATGGTGATTGACCCAATTTTCACCCAGTATAAAACGCCCAAAACCATCGATCCATTCGGTTTTATCTCCTTGGTAGGAATTTCCATACTGTCGGAAGTTCGATGTTGAATCTTTTTGAAAATTGAATGCGTGGGTTGCTGTACGTATGCCCATCACGGGCTTGCCACTTTTTAAATAATTGTCGATATAGTGCATTTGATTATCAGGAAGCGCTCGAAATCGGGTGAAGACAATCATCATATCGGCTGAGGTAAGTGCTTCTAAGCCAGGAATATTCTTGGTGTAATTCGCATTTACTATACCTGGTTCATCAGGGTCTTGGGCAAACAAGACCGTACATTTAAACCCGTGGTGCTTTGATAGTATTTTAGCCAATTGAGGTAAGGCCTCCTCTGATCGGTACTCTTCATCTCCTGAGATGAGGACTATATGTTTTGTATTTGGTTTATTGGCCTCAATGACCAACCATTGTTTGGGTTTGTCTAGGCTGGTTTCGGGTATGGCTTTTTTTGTCTTCCCTCCACAAGAAACAACCAAAATGCACAGTAGTAAATAAAATATATTTTTCATATTCAAAAAAGTTTACGATTTAAAAGGCTTCCGATTCTTTCAAGGAATCACTATCTAACTATTTTTCCATCCCATCTTTAATAAACGCTAAGCCTTTCGTGAAAATTTCTTCAGCAGGAGAATAATCACGCCAAACGTTAATGGCATTGGCAAATTCAGGAATGATAGTACTAAAGGCCTCTATGGTCAACCAGCCATCGTAGTTGATTTCTTGTAAGGTCGAAAAAACATCGCTCCAATGTACCTGCCCGCTACCGGGAGTTCCACGATCGTTCTCACTGATGTGTACATGTTTCAAATAAGGAGCTATAGTCTTGATTGCGGCAGCTTGGCTTTTCTCCTCAATATTTGCATGGTGGGTGTCATACATCGCTCCTAGGCTGGGGTGATTTACCTGCTCTGCCAAGGTCCGCAGATCGGCCATGGTATTATAGAGGTAGCACTCAAAGCGGTTCAATGCCTCTGGGGCAAGAATAATGTTTGCGGTGGCGGCATACTCGGCAGCCTTTTGCAGCATTTCAACACTCCATTGACGTTCTTCTAGGGTAGGGGGCTGTCTGGTAAAATAGGCGAAACTAGAATGAAAGGGTCCACAGATTACTTCTACGTTCGCTGCGGCACCTACATCAATCGACCATTTTAATTTGTCGAGACCGGCTTCTCTTATTTTTAGATCAGGGCTTGCAATATTCTCTTCTGGGGCAAGGCTGGCAACGGCTGTGACACCCATTTTAATATTAGAAAAATGATTGCCTAATTTTGAATAATGCGATACATCGCCCTCTCCTAAAAACAGCTCAATACCGTCATATCCCGTTTTTTTTAAAGTGTCGACGATAGTAAAATGTTCCTCTGTCACATGGTTTGTCCAGAGTAGTAGGTTCATTCCTATTTTCATAACTACGTAATTTTATCGATTAAAATAACCCCCTCCAATGTTGGCAGGGGGGTATTTTTTAATCATTTTTTTCGATTTTCACAAAAGTACCTTGTCAAAATTCTATTTTTCTTTAGGCCACTACAGCTTCCGTTTTTCTTTTTTTCATCCAAAAATAGAGAATGGTAAAGAGCACGATTAATATAGCGGGAAATGTCATCATGGTTCCCATGGTATTTTGGCCTGCAATTAATTCAAGTTCATCACCTGTAAGTCCCGCAGCAGCGGCTTCAGCCTTATCAGAATCTATCCAACCTCCTATAATAGGTTGAAATATTGAGGAAGAAAACATTCCTACGGCTCCGATAATCGACATTCCTAAGGCCCCACTTTTCGGAATCTTATCAGCTACAAAACCAATCATATTGGGCCAGAAATAAGCAATACCCATTGCAAAAAAGACAGCGGCAACATAGGCCATTATTCCTATTTGGGTACTAAAGAGGTAAACGCCTATTGTGGCCAAAACTGCAGATCCAAGCAATACACCTGTTTGGTCGAATTTTTTAACCATATCTCCGCCAAAATATCTAGCGACGGCCATTAAACCTGTTACCAATGCAAGGATAATCATAGGATCGGCACCACTCTTGGCTAAAATAAGACCTACCCATTGTTGTGGTCCAAACTCCGAGATTGCGGTCAGTGCCATACATGCAATCATGAAAATGAATAGGGGAGAAACCATGGCTTTTAAATTACTAGAAATTGTGGCCGCCTCTTGAACCTTGGCTTTTGGCCAACTTTGCCCAAAGAATAAATAGGCATAGATTAATGTTGGAATCAATATAATCCAAATTTGTGTCTCCCATCCCAATCCAGCTTCTGTCATAAATTTAGAAACAAGGCTGCCTATAACAATGCCCCCCGGAAACCACATATGAAAGCGGTTCATCATTTTGCTCATTTTGTTTCCCTCATAAGCATCAGCAATCATTGGGTTACATGCGGCTTCTGTACATCCATTGCCCAAGCCAATGAGTAAGGTCGACAATAGTAGTCCAATATAACTACCCGAGTATATTGTCATAATAATTCCAATAGCATGGGCAAAGAATGCAAATTGCATAATAATTTTTCCGCCTACCTTATGATAAATTAGTCCTCCGATAACCATGGATATTGGGAAACCCAAAAACCACATAGAATTGATAAATCCTAGCTGCCCGGCCGTTAAACTCAATTCTTCGCCTAATTGCGGTAAAATTCCTGCTCGTATACTAAAGGATAAAGCGGTGGTAATCAAGGCAAAACAACTGGCATAAAAAAGCTTGTTCGCATTCATCCCCGATGTATTGGTAGTATTTTCCATAATTTAATTTGATATGTGAATGATAGGTTGATTGTATTTTAATTTATGAATATAGTGATAGTTTAATTAAAAGATAATCTCTGAAAATTGGAAATCTGATAAATTTAAAGCAAATAAAAAAAATAGAATTACTGTTTTTCACTAAAAGGTGATACTTTTTTGTCTTTATTGTTTAGTGTTGTTCGCTCTACGCTATTTGCATTTCACTTCGAACTAATAGCCGACAAATTGCCCGCCTGAGGAACGGGCAGGCTTCGTTCTACCACGTCTATGTTTAGCGACCACTGGCAAAAACGTGCTACTTTTTACTTTTTTTCGTTCCTAGTTTATGGCTGACAGTCTTGATTCCTCATTCCTTCTCTCATTCCCTCATTCCCTCATTCATTCACGAAATACTGGTCTTGATATTCAAAAACAAACGTCGATATTCTTGGGGACTCATATTAGCCACCGATTTGAATTGCCTGTTAAAATTGGATAGGGTGTTATATCCGCACTCATAACTGATTTGTGAAATATTAAAATTATCCTCGAGCAGCAGCTTTCGGGCATGACCAATACGAATGTCATTTACGAATCGCGTAAAGGTTTTGTTCGCCCTTGGTTTAAAATAGCGACAAAATGAAGTAGTTGTCATATTCAATAGACTAGAGATTTCTTCCAGTGCAATTTTTGTCTTGAAATTAGTCATTACATAGTCATACACCATTCGCATTTTTTCAGCATCGTCTCCTTTAAAAACATTGGTGTACCCTGGGCTTGAAAGCAGGTTGTAATCTTGACTATTGGCGAGGATATCAATTATTTCAAATAGTTTGATTATTCTCTGAAACCCTTTTGCCTGTACAATTTTCAAAAATAATTTGTTTATCTTTTTTCGAGTCTCCCCATAAAACTCCATTCCTCTTGCCGAGTTTTCTACTAGCTTATTAATCGTGTAAAATTCCTCCTTGCCCAAAAGTGACGCATTCAAAAGCTCATGATCAAAATAAATCACAAGACCTCTGGTTACTAATTTGCTGTTTTTATCGAAATAGGTATCATCGCTTCGCCATAGATGTGGCAGATTTGGCCCTGTAAACACAAGATCTCCTTCATCGAAGGGTTCTACATGATCCCCTACGAAACGAGTACCTTTTCCTTTGATAATAAAAGAAATTTGAAATTCTTGGTGAAAGTGCCAATTAGGGTTAAAGAAAGAGCCGGTCAAATCTTTAAAAATAAAAGTCTCCTTAGGAGTAAGTGTTTTTTCTATATTAGGGCCACTCATAAATTTTCCTGAATATTGATATTTCGGCTAATTTAGGATAAAAAAGTGTCGCTTTTTAATAAGATATAGGAAATATCAAGTCTCATTGTATTTTAGTTTTGTAAGATATAGCAATTCACCCTACCTTGTTGTTCATTAGCTTGAATAAGAAACAATAAAGTAAGACTTGGTGTAAACTTGTCTACTGACCACGAATTCTCCCTATTCGTTAAGGGTTTCGTGATATGAAGTAGTTAGGGTTTTAAATATTCCTATATAAGCCTTTTGGTAGATAGCGTAAACTCCTTGTGGTAATAAACATTTGAACTATGCAAAAAAATAATTATCCCAAACTACACAATGCCTCATGGCCAGGTGTTGTGGGTAAAGGCCCCGATTCGGAGCCGCCGATTGAACTCGATACTATGATTGAGCTAACCACCAATGCCGAAGTAGATGGGGTAAAGTTCGATGGATTTGACCTTTTTCTGGCCGATCCCCATATGGATATTGACACTAGCACTGACGGAATCAAAAAAATGGCGGATAAGGTCAGGGCTAAAAACCTAGAAATCGGAAGCTTGGTTGCCCCGATATGGACAGGTACCGGAGGCGGCTCTGCAATGGGTACGGCTGATGAACGTAAACAGTTTGTGACCCAGGTTAGAAAGTCATGTATAATAGGTCAACAACTTAGAGAAATTGGAGTGCGACCAAACGGGGTGATTCGAATTGATTCATCAATAGATCCTGTAAGTTGGGCAGAAGACCCCGTTGGCAATACAAAATTAATTGCCCAAACCTTTCGTGAAGCCTGTGATGTGGCTGCCAATTATGGAGAGTCTCTTGCTGCGGAGGGTGAAATTTGCTGGGGCGGTATGCACGGTTGGAAAACCATGGTCAATACCCTAGAAGCCGTCGATAGGCCGAATATTGGTTTTCAGGCCGATATGGCACACACTTTATTATATCTATTAGGGTACAATAAACAGGACGAAAGAATATTACCTAAAGATTTTCAATGGGATGATAGGGCAACTTTGACCGAAGGCCTTAAAACCTTGACCGCTGCCCTACGACCGTGGACGATCGATTTTCATGTTGCTCAAAATGACGGAACGGTATTCGGAGCAGGTTCTCATGATAAGACGGGTAGACATTGCCAGGCTGCAGACCCCAACGGAAAATTAGATATTCCTGTAGATGCCGGTCATTGGCTCAGAGATGAGAATGGAAACTTGACAAAGAAATTAAAACACATTTGTTGGGATGGTTGCATGTTCCCAAACGAGGTGATGATGCAACCCAAAACTTGGAATGATATATTGGGGGCCATGATTAAAGTGCGTGAATTGCACGGTTGGCATAAAGCGGAATAAAGGCAATGAATAGTAATCAGTTGGCAGTAGCAGTTGGCGGTAAAACAATGAACAGTTAACAATTAGCAATGAACATAATTGGTTGATATATAATATGTCACCCTGAGCGCAGTCGAAGGGCTACAGCATGAAAAGGGATATTTGAAGGAAATGATAGTGATCAGTTGGCAGATTGGTTGTTTTTTTAAACATAACACAATACTAATTATCCCCCTCTTTCAGAGGGGTTAGGGGAGGAACAATATGAGCAATAAAAAAGAACTAAGAGTAGGTTTGATCGGTTATGGTTTTATGGGGCGTACCCATACTAATGCCTATAAAAGAGTAGGTGATTTTTTTCCTGATTTAGAATATCGCCCTGTATTAAAAGTGGTTTGTGCCCGTAATGAAGAGCGGCTAAAGGCCTTTGCAAGCCAATGGGGCTTTGAATCGATAGAAACCGATTGGCGAGCAGTGATTGCCCGTGATGATATTGATGCCGTCGATATTTGTACTCCGAACAATATGCATGCTGAAATTGCTATTGCCGCTGCCGAAGCCGGTAAAATGGTACTTTGTGAGAAACCATTGGCGAGAACGGTAGCAGAGGCACAACCTATGGTAGATGCCATTGAAAAAGCAGGAGTACCGAACACCGTCTATTATAATTATCGTAGAATTCCTGCGGTTAGCTTGGCCAAACAATTTATTGACGCCGGAAAATTAGGTCGAATATTTCACTACCGTGCCAATTTTTTACAAGATTGGACCATAAGTCCAGAATTGCCCCAGGGCGGCGAAGGCTTATGGCGATTAGATAATGAAGCCGCAGGATCTGGGGTGACAGGGGACCTTTTGGCTCATTGTATCGATACGGCAATGTGGCTGAATGGTGGCATCAAAGATGTTTCTGCCATGACTGAAACCTTTATCAAAGAAAGAATACATACGGGTACGGGAGAGGTGCAGAAGGTAGATATTGATGATGCCTGTATTTTCCATTGTCATTTTGATAATGGCTCTTTAGGACTTTTTGAATCTACCCGCTATGCTAGAGGGCATAAAGCACTATATACCTTTGAAATAAATGGGGAGCACGCTTCGATAAAATGGAATTTGCACGACCTCTCGCGACTTGAATATTTTGACCATCGTGATGAGTCAATTGAACGTGGTTGGCGATCTATACATGTAACTGATGATGAGCATCCGTATATGGATAAATGGTGGGTTCCCGGACTATCTATTGGGTATGAGCACAGTTTTGTACATCAAGTAGCCGATTTTTTAAAAAGCCTAGAGGATAATACACCTTGTTCCCCGACTTTTAAGGAGGCTCAGGAGACACAAAAGGTTTGTGAAGCCGTATTAGAATCTGCAAAATCAAAAAGCTGGAAAGATACCGGTGTGAATTGGTAGGTTGAAAAGCAAAAAGTAGAAAGTGAAAAGTAATAAGTAGAAAGTAAAAAGTAGAAAATCAACGTTTTTGCGAGTGGTCGCTGAGTGCAGTGCGAAAAGCGAAAAACCATCAACAAACAACGAAAAAAAAATATCAATGAGTAACCAAACAATAAAAGGCTTTTGCCTTCATGGAAAAGAGAAAATAAATCCGAATTCCGGTGAATCGGTCACTAGCAATACTTCGATTGTCGAAATGGAAATGCCAGATTTGAAAGAAGGAGAAATTCTAGCTAAAACCCTGTATACCGGTATTTGTGGCTCTGATAACAGTGCTACTTTGGGCAAATCAAATTTCGATTGGGTTCAGCGACCCCGGATTATAGGCCATGAATTCAGTGCCGAAATCTTAGCTATGGGCCCCGGTGATCATGGTGATTTAAAAGTAGGCGATATTTTCACTCCCTTGGCAATGTTAGGGTGTCAAGATGAAGAATGTTCAGCTTGTAGTGTCTCTAAATGGAATATATGTCCTTCGAAACAAATTATAGGCTTTCATAGAAATGGAGGTTTTGGGCAGCAAGTGGTATTAGAGTCGGATCGTGCGGTTCTTTTAATGGACGGCTTGACTCCCGAACAAGGTGCTTTGGTAGAACCATTATCTATTATTACCAATGCACTTTATAACAAATGTGATATCAAACCCGGTCAAGACGTCGTAGTCACCGGCTGTGGTATTATTGGTATGATGTCGGCAGAGGTAGCGCGCGCTTCAGGTGCTAGGGTAGCCGTCACTGGTATAGCCCATGATCGAGATATTCGCTTAAAAAAAGCCAGAGAAAGAGGCTTTATGACCATCGAAGTTTCGCCTGAAAATACACTCGCCTCACAATTGGCCAAGGGCATCGTAGATGATAATGGTGTTCCTTTTGGAACCAAAGGGCAGGTAGATCTACTCATTGAATGTTCAGGGGTACCAGCAGTATTGACCGAGGCCATATCGGTGGTTCGGCCTGAAGGTGATATTTGTGTAATCGCTACCTATCCGAAAGAAGTAGCGATTAATGCGACCCACCTTACACGTACCTCTTTGAATATGCGCGGCTCTATGGGTTCTTGTCGTGATGATTATATGATGGCCCAAAAACTAATGGTCACAGCTGTGTTTCCTGCAGAGCATTATACCGATCTATATGATTTTAAAGATATTACCCAAGCTTTTGAAGAATCGATAAAAGCGAAGAATATGAAGGCGGTTATTAAAATGAACTAGTATATTCCGTAGATATATAACTAAAACTCTATTTATGAAAACAATGACGTGCAATCAACTAGGTGGAGCCTGTGAAAAAGAATTTCATGCCAATACTTTTGAAGAATTGGCAGAAATAAGTAAAAAACACGGAATCGAAATGTTTCAACAAAAAGATAGCGCCCATATAGAGGCCGTGAACAAAATGAAAGAGTTAATGAAGTCGCCCGAGGCTATGAACAATTGGTTCGAAGCCAAAAGAAAGCAATTTGACACATTAGCTGATAACTAATAAGAATTACATTAAAAATGCATAAAATCTTTATTACCGGTGGTACAGGATGTATAGGATCTGTCGCTATTTATAAGTTGTTACAATCGAAAGAGGTCGAGAAAATTGTGATTGCCACGCGATCCAATAATAAAGATCCCCTGAAATTATGGATGGGTGAACATCTAGATGCCCGACTAGAATTTGTAACCTTAGATGTGTCTGATTACAAGGCCATTGAACAAGTGCTAGCAAAAGTAGATCCTACACATATTATTCACTTGGGGGCCTATCAAAGTCCCGATTGTTCGAATGATCATATTGGTGGTATGGAAATTAACACTGGGGGTACTATGGCCCTTTTTGATGCCGCTGAGAAATTACCCAACTTACAACGCTTTGTATTCGCTAGTTCTGCTGCTGTTTATGGTATGCGATCCATGTATACAGAGTCTGTAATACCAGAAAATGTACCCTTGGCTCCACCGAACCACTACGGAATTTGGAAATTAGCCGGGGAACACTTGGCACGTTTATTCTATGATAATACCAAGGTGCCGACTGTTTGTTTAAGGTTGAACACCACCTATGGCAAAGGCCGTGACAAAGGCAAGACATCTGCTCCGACTAATGCGTTAAAAGCAATTGCCTTGGGTGCTGTTTCACAGAAGTTGATACCCTTTGAAATGCCCTATCAGGGTCGTGAGAATTACCATTTTGTGGAAGATGTAGGAGTGCAGTTCGCCCAATGTGCCTTGCAGTCCTACGAAGGTTTTGGAGCATTTAATATTAAAGGAAAAACCATAGCTATTGAAGACTTTTTAGCTATTGCGAAGCAACAGGCAGAAGTATTGGGAATGGGTGATTTTGTAAAATTATCGATAACCGATGGGGCACCACCCAATTTGTTCGTTTCCGATTTGAGTCATGAGAAAATAGATTGTACATTTAGTGAGTTACCCTTGACTGATATAGAAAAGGGAGTTCGATACTCTCTAGAGGAATTTTCGAAAATGGCAAAAAACGGTACGTTAAACTATTCAGTAGAAGCATCATGAAAACCATAGGAATCGGATTTATTGGGGCAGGAGATATCGCCGATTTACATGCAGAAGCGATACATGCCTTGAATGGGGCCGAGCTTGTTGGCTTATGGAACAGAACGCCGGAGAAAAGAACCTTAAAAGCAGAGCAATATAAGTGCAAGGCCTATGCAAGCGTTGCAGATTTATTGCTCGATCCAAAGATTGATGCCGTTTTTATATTGACCAATATGGAAACCCATTGCGAATATACCCTTCAGGCGGCCAAGGCAGGAAAACATATTTTGGTCGAGAAACCAGTCGCTTCCAATATTGCAGAATTAATACAGATACAACAGGCCATCGATGATGCTGGCGTCAAATGCATGCCGGTACATAATTATATTTATGAGGCGGGCATACTAAGAACGAAAGCGATGATTCAAAGTGGAAAATTGGGCGATATTACCCAATTTTATATGATGTACAATATCAATCATACTCATGAAATAAGAGCGCGATATCCAGGTGTAATACGTCAGATATTAACCCATCATTGCTATACCATGTTATATTTGGCGGGGCAACCGAAAACTATTTCTTGTTTGAAGCATACTTCAGATACTACCATTGCTCCCCAAGAAAATATAGCCATGGCCAATATTCAGATGCAAAACGGGACCCTATCGCATCTAAGTGCAAGTTTTGCCAATGATGATCATGCCGGCGACCCATGGACCTGTATTATTAAAGTAATGGGAACCAAAGGTAGTACACGCTACAGTTATCGTGATTGGGTTATCAATGCCCGCAATGGAGCACACTCGCAGACCTATCAGTGTTATGCCGAGTCGATAAAGAATACCGCGACACATTTTATAAATAATGTGCTTCGAAATGATGAAGCTCCACTTTCAAGTATTGCAGACGCCATAACATGTCAATATATTATAGAGGCCTGTGAATTATCAGCGGAGAAAGGCATACATGTGAATTTTGATGAGTAGGAGGGGAGAGTAGAAAATAGAAAAGTAGAAAGTAGAAAAAAGGTAGTAGTGAGTACAAAGTAATGAGTAGAACAGTGAACAGTGAACAGTAGTGAGTACAAAGTAGTGGGTATAAAGTAGAAAAAAGAAATTAGAAAATAAAAAATAGAATCAGGAACCAAGACATCAACAAAACCGTTTTTGCGAGGTACGAAGCAATCTGTTTATTATTAGTAATGAGTAATGAGTACAAAGTAGAAAGTGAAAAATAGAAAGTGAAAAATAGAAAGTATTGAGTAATAAGTAGTGAGTAGAAAGCAAAAAATTAACGTTTTTGCGAGGCACGAAGCAATCTGTTTGTTATTAGTAATGAGTGCAAAGTAATGAGTATTGAGAGTACAGAGTAAAGTAATGAGTGAAAAATAGAAAGAGAGAATATAATATTTTTGCAATCCAGAGGACTAGGGGAAACCAGAAACTAGAAACCAGAAACCAGAAACCAGAAACCAATAGCGAAAGGCGTAGAACGAATAACCATCAACGAAAAAATAAAATGAGAACAGAAAAATTTATCAAAGTAAAAAAAGTAATACCTATTTTGTTTTGTACGATTTTGATGGTCATAGGCTGTTCAGGACCAAAAGAAAGTGCAATACCACTTAAAAAGGATGCCCATATCGTCTTAATCGGAAATAATTTGGCCTCAAGGATGATGAATTTTGGTCATTTCGAGACCGAGATGCATTTGCGATATCCTGATAGTACACTTTTTATAAGAAATATGGCCGATGGCGGAAATACTGCGGGCTTTCGACCACATTCTGCTAGAAATTCACCATGGGCTTTTCCCGGAGCTGAAAAATTTCAAACAGAACTAGCCCAGAAATCGGGGAGTATAGGCCATTTTCCGACCGAAGATGAATGGTTAAAACAGCTAGAGGCCGATGTAATTATAGCCTTTTTTGGGTATAATGAATCCTTCCAAGGCGAACAAGGTTTAGAGAATTATAAAGCTGAACTTCATGCTTTTATACAGCATACCTTAACGCAGAGGTACAATGGGGAAACCGTTCCTCGATTGGTTTTGGTATCTCCGATTGCCTTTGAAGACCTTTCTGATACAATGGATTTGCCTGATGGTAAAAAAGAGAACCTAAATTTAGCATTGTATACCAAGGCGATGCAAGAGGTAGCCGCCAAGGATAGTGTGTTTTTTGTCAATGTTTTTGATTCTAGTAAAGCGTGGTTCGATACCGACGATGAGGCTATGACCGCTGACGGATTTCAACTAAACGATTTGGGCTATCAAAAATTCGCAAAGCTATTGGCCAATCAAATCTTCGGAGAGCTAAAGACCGTAGCCGAAATCAATCGTAAAATGGTTAATGATGCCGTATTGGAAAAAAATTGGTTCTGGCATAATGATATTAAGATTCCAAATGGAGTACATGCCTATGGTAGGCGATATGACCCTTTTGGCTCAGCAAATTATCCATACGAAATACAAAAAATACGTCAAATGACCTCCAATCGTGATATTGCGATCTGGAATGCCGCAGAAGGAAAAAGTACAGATATAACAGCCCTAGATGCCAAAACAAAAAAACTGCCTCAGGTTACAACCAATTATAAAGAGGTCAACGGTTCTGGAGACCCAAAATATATGTACGGGCAAGAGGCTATGAATGCGATCAAGGTTGCCAAAGGGTATAAGCTAGAGTTATTCGCCTCTGAAAAAGAATTTACAGATCTCGCCAACCCCGTACAATTATCCTTTGACAATAAAGGAAGACTTTGGGTCGGGGTAATGCCTACCTATCCGCATTACAAACCAGGAGATAGTAAACCTAATGATAAGTTGATTATTCTAGAGGATACCGACGGTGATGGTAAGGCCGATAAGCAAACCACCTTTGCTGACGGCTTACACCTGACTATTGGTTTTGAATTCGCCCCTGAAGGGGTATATGTATCTCAAGGCACAAATTTAGTATTGCTCAAAGATACCGATGGTGATGACAAGGCCGATACAAAAGAAATAATACTAAGTGGTTTCGATGATCATGATACCCACCATGCGATCAGTGCCTTTTGCGCTGACCCCTCAGGTGCACTTTATATGGCCGAAGGGGTGTTTTTACATACCAATGTAGAAACGGCATACGGGCCGGTTCGAGGAGTCAATGGAGGTTTTTACCGCTACAGTCCACAACGGCATCACCTAGAGCGAACAGCTCAATTATCGATTCCTAATCCATGGGGCATAGCTTTTGACGAATGGGGCCAAAATTTCTTTGCCCATACCTCGGGGCCTGATATGACTTGGATGATGCCAGGGAGCATTAAACCACGTTACGGGCAGGCATCGCCTTTACCCAAGAATTTGATTCAAAGAGAGCATCGTGTTCGGCCCACTTCAGGATTAGAGTTTGTTTCTAGTCGCCACTTTCCTGATGCCGTTCAAGGCGATCTATTGATTAATAATACCATTGGCTTCTTAGGAACAAAGCAACACACCATGTCTGATGATCCAAAATCTGCTGGTTATCTCAGTACACACCGAATGGATCTGTTAAGTTCGAGCGATTCGAATTTTAGGCCTGTAGATATGGAATTCGCTCCCGATGGATCCTTGTACTTTATCGATTGGCACAATGTGCTAATAGGTCATATGCAGCACAATGCTCGTGATCCTTTACGAGATCATGTACACGGTAGAATTTATAGGTTAACCTACCCCTCAAGACCCTTGGTAGAGCCTGCAAAAATAGTTGATGCGAGTATCAATCAGCTGTTAAACAATCTAAAGCTTCCTGAATATAGAACACGATACCGTACCAGAAGGGAGTTACGTAATAGGAATGCAGAAGAAGTTTTGACACAGTTACGAATTTGGGCAGCCGATTTAGACAAGAGCGACAACCGATATGAACACCACCTTCTCGAAGGACTTTGGGTTAGTTGGGGGTTGAACCAAGTAGATGAGAGTCTTTTGAAACAGCTGTTAGCTGCCAAGGATTTTAGAGCACGTGCAGCAGCCGTGAGAGTATTGCGCTATGCCGGGCATCAGGTCACGAATCAAACTGATTTATTAATGGCTGCGGCCAAGGATAAAAATTCTCGTGTACGTCTAGAAACCTTGGTAGCCGCATCGTGGTTGAATGCCGAAGCTGGTATCGCTATAGTCGAAGCAGTAGGGGAGTTGCCAATGGATGATTGGATGATTAAACCACAGCAAGCGGCACTGGCACATTTAAACGGACGTAATGTGGGGGAGGGAAAACTCTACTCAGATAAATATATCGATACTAGTATAAAAACCCATTTGGAGGGGATAGAAAAAGACCTTTTTGTAAAAGGGCAACGTATTTATAAACGGGAAGGTTTTTGTGCCACCTGCCATCAAGATGACGGTCTGGGTCTTAGTGCATCGCAATTTCCTCCTTTAGCGAGAGCTCCTTGGGTAACAGGTAGCGAAGACCGCCTTATTAAACTTACCTTAAAGGGTATAATGGGCCCCATTAAAGTATTGAATAAAACCTACCCCGGTCAGGTACCTATGACCCCCTTTGGCGGTATGTTGAATGATGATGAAATTGCATCGGTACTGACTTATGTTCGTAATTCTTTCGGTAACAAAGCTTCAGCAATTTCACCCGATAAGGTGAAAAAGGTTAGAGAAAGTATTACAAACAAAGAAGGGTTTTATTCGGCAGCTGAACTCTTAATAGAGCACCCCATGAAATAATCGTATTTACAATGTCTGCAACCAACAATTTTAAGGTCAAGAGTGCAATCATGATCGGGTGTTTTGACACAAAAGGAGAGGATTTTAGTTACCTATATTCCTGTTTAAAAGAAACAGGTAGTGAAGTGCTTACACTGAATACAGGCATTTTTGAGTCGAAAACCAGTTTTAAGATAGGTTTTGATTCGGCCGCTGTTGCAGAGGCTAGTGGTTCGATTTTCTCGAATTACGAAAATCTGCAGATCGAAGCAATGGGTGATGGTGCTGCAAAAATTGTAGCAAGGCTTTCCTCACAAGGGAAAGTTGATGGGAATACCGCAAGTAGTAGTCTCCGGTTGTTTAGATATGGTAAATTTTGCTGCCTTAGCTACCGTTCCTGAGAAATATAAAGAACGGTATTTATTCTCTTGGGCACCAGATGTTACGCTAATGCGGACTAATAAAAAAGAAAATGAAATTTTAGGTAAGACTTTTGTTGAAAAGCTAAATCGTTCGCTGGGTCCCGTTACGGTATTATTGCCCCTCGGTGGAATTTCGAAAATTAGTGCAGAAGGGGATGCTTTTTATCGCCCCGATATCGACGCGGTTCTATTTGAAGCGATAAAGGAAAATTTTAAAGATTCTATTCAAGTGGTAGAAGTACACGCAAATATAAATACGATTGATTTTGCCGAACAAGCCGTAAAGTCACTACTAGAGCGAGTGAAAAATTAAACAAAAAAATACAAGAAAACAATGCCGAATAAATGGACAGGTATAGGGAACCCCTATACAAAACAAGAGGTTAGAGATCGTTTGCAAGCGTCTATAGATCAAAATAAAGCGATTATTGCTGCCGGAGCCGGTAGCGGTATTAGCGCTAAGTTTATTGAAAAAGGGGGTGCGGATCTTTTGATAATCTATAATTCAGGAAGGTTTAGAATGTCAGGCCATGGTTCTACAGCTGGTATGATGGCCTATGGCGACGCCAATGCCATAGCCATGGAAATTGGTGAATTTGAAGTGCTTCCGGTGGTTGAAGAGATTCCTGTTATTTGTGGCGTGCATGGGAGTGATCCCCGTAGGCGAATGTGGCATTTTTTAGGTAAAGTAAAGGATATGGGCTTTTCGGGAGTCAATAATTTTCCGACACATTCTATCATAGATGGCCATTTTAGAAATGTACTTGAGGAAACCGGAATGAGTTTTCAGAAAGAAGTTGAAATGATTCGATTGGCTAGTAAGATGGACATGTTCACCATTGTTTATGTAGGTAAGCCAGAAGAGGCCTTGCAAATGGCTGATGCCGGTGCCGATGCCATTATTGCACATGTGGGTACCACCGTCGGGGGTTCTATTGGTGTAACTGGTGCCTCCTGTTCTTTGGATGATGCCGTAGAACGCACACAGGTAATCATAGATGCAGTAAAGAAGTCGAACCCTGATACCTTTTTCTTAGCACATGGTGGGCCGATTAATACACCTGAAGATGTACGTTACATTTTAGACCGTACTGACGCCCATGGGTTTGTAGGCGCATCTTCATTAGAAAGAATGGGTATAGAGGCTTCCCTGACGAATTTAACAAAAGAGTTTAAAGCCTTAACCCTAGGAGCAAAATAACAAATGGCGAAGCATTGGAAATTTGTCAAGCAAGATGACCTCATGTACGAAAAAGTATTTGGGCGTGAGCACTATTGGCACTATCACCCAGAATTGATACAACAAGGCGATTGCTTTATGGTAAAAGTTGTAGTGAGGCAAGGAGAGGGGCATGATTTTCACAAACATCCTGAAATGAATGAAATTCTTTATGTGTTAAAAGGTACTGCAGAGCAATGGATTGAATATGAAATGCAATTGCTTCAAACAGGAGAATCTGTTTTTATAGCTTCAAATGTTGCCCATGCTACTTTCAATGGAGGTTCTGGTGAACTAGAATTTTTAGCCATTTTATCTCCTCCAGAAGGTTGGGAAGCCGGAACAGTAGATATAAGTCAAGAATTACCATATTCAAAATACCGATAAACAATAGTACGAAACCATATACGAGTCACATGAAGAGATCCATCTTTTACCACTTAGTTTTTAGTGCAATACTTTTAGTCGGGTGTTCACAGTCCAAACAGAAATTACCAGCCTTGACCTATACGGGTGAAGCACCAAGAATTCAAAACCCTTTGAGTCCTGAAGACTCACAAAAACACATACAACTTCCTGAAGGTTTTGAGGTAAGCTTGTTTGCCGCTGAACCAAATATCATCAACCCCATAGCTTTTACATGGGATGAAAAAGGCCGGCTCTGGGTTGTGCAATCGCAAGATTATCCTCACGATTTAAGTAATGATGTAGGCGGTGACCGCATAACAATTTGTGAAGACACGAATGGAGATGGCAAAGCAGATACGTTTATAGATTTTGCCACAAAGCAAAGTTTGACCACCGGAATTACGAAGGTCAAAGGCGGTGTTATTGTATCGCAAGCACCGAATATGGTTTTTCTTGAAGACACCGACAACGATGACAAAGTAGATAAAAGTACCATACTATTTGGCGGTTTTGGTATTTGGGATACCCATGCAGGCCCTTCAAGTTTGAGATATGGTATCGATAATAGGATATGGGGCTCGGTAGGGTATTCAGGTTTTGATAATCACTTTCAAGAGCAAAGTGTCAGTTTTAAAATGGGGGTATATCGTTTTTCTAAAGACGGTTCTTATTTTGAACCTGTTGGGCAATTCAATAACAATACCTGGGGGCTTGGTTTTAATGAAGATTTTGAAATATTTGGTTCTACAGCGAATAACAATCATGCCTGTTATGTGGGTATTCCTCTAAAATATTATAGCTACTTAGATAAAAGACCTTCATGGGCTATTAACGCTGACTTTATACAAGGCCATTATGAGATAAATAGCCCTGACAGCATTCCTTTACAACAGGTTGATGTTAGAGGAGGGTATACCGCAGCGGCAGGAGCTAATTTTTATACCGCTAGAAACTATCCTGAAAAATATCAAAATCAAATGTATGTCAATGAGCCTACGGGTCATTTGGTGCATTTGGCAAAGATTGTAAAAAAAGGTGCTGCTTATATAGAAGAAGATGGAGGGAATATTTTTGCCAGTACCGATGCTTGGACGGCTCCCGTTTTTACAGAAACGGGTCCTGATGGTAATTTATGGGTTGCCGATTGGTATAACCCAGTAATTCAGCACAACCCTGATAAAAGAGGTATGGATAACCAAATTTGGAATGATGAAAAGGGTGAAGGCAATGCCCATTTGAATACCCATCGCGATAAAGGTCATGGTAGAATCTATATCATAAAGCATAAAGACGGCAAGGCTTCTGATATTCAAGCCTTAGATGCGACAGATGATGAGGCTTTGTTAGCGGGTTTAGAAAGCGACAATATGTTTTGGCGCACAACTGCCCAACGCCTTATCGTTGAAGAAAAGAAGACAGCACTTATACCCGATTTAATCGAATTGACCAAAAACAAAATAAGTGCTCTTCACGCCTTGTGGACACTTCATGGCTTAGGGGCCTTAAGTGGTGAGAATAAGGAAGCATATATGACCGTAATCAATAGCTTGTCTAAGGGTAGTTATGGCGTACAACGTGCCGCCTTGGCACTCTTATCTAACACCGAAGAAAGTAGCCAATATTTAGTAGCTTCAGGTTTGTTGACCAGCGATGATTTGCGGTTGCGATTGTTAGCCTTTTTAAGGGCTGGCGAATTGCCAGAAACAGCTAGTCTGTCTAAAGCAGTGCTAGTGATTGCAAATAATGATAAAAATAAGTCTGACAAATGGCTAAATGCCGCTTTGAATGTATATAAGGGTGAATTGAACTACGAAAATATTGATCCCAATTCAGTAATAATGCTGAGTTCAACTGCTGAAGAAGGGGGGGCGACTTGGCGTTATACCGTAGAGCAACCTAGTGAAAATTGGGCTTCAGAAGATTTTGATGATTCTTCATGGTCTAAAGGTACTTCATTGTTTGGTGGTGCCGATTTCAAAAATGCAAAAACAAAATGGACAGAAGATGACATTTGGATGCGGCAAGTAGTGACCATAACTGATGAAGATATAGAACCGGTCATTAAAGTCACCCACGATGATGGCTATAAGGTGTATGTGAACGGTAAATTACTTTTGGACGAGGGTAAAGCCATAAGCGGCTATAGGTATGTAAAAGTAGATGCCGATAAGGCAAAGCTCTTTAAAAAAGGTAAAAATACAATCGCTGTTTTTTGTCATAATGCTGGTGGTAAGCAATATATTGATCTAGGAATCGGAAAAACAAGAGAAATAAAAGTTGATGTGACCTTTACGCTTAATACAGTAAATCAGCAAATGGCCTACGACAAAAAGATTTTGTATGCTACTGCTGGGCAAACGGTTAAGATAATATTGAACAATAAAGATCAGATGCCTCACAATTTAGTGGTCTTACAAGAAGGTAGTTTAGAGGTTTTCGGAAAAGTAGTTGATGAATTTTTAAAAGCCCCTGAAGCCGCAAAAATGGCTTATATACCTAACTCACGTTATGTTTTGAGTGCCACTAAAATGCTTGATCCCGGTGCAACAGAAGCCATAGTATTTCAACTGCCAGATACTCCGGGTAGATACCCCTTTGTCTGTACTTTTCCGGGGCATTGGCGTTTAATGCAAGGGGTTATTATCGTAAATGCACCTGGCACCTACCTTTCTAAAGATGAGGATGCAACAAGGATTTCAATGCTTGGTGGTGGCAGTTCTCATGATTTTTTAAAGTTCTTTGGCACGGCTGATGCCAAGCTCCTTAGTGAAAATGGAGAGAATTCAGTGACCTATACAGAAAGCTCCTCGCAAATTGGTGCATGGATCAAGAATACTGATATTCTTTATCTCTGTAATAATCGGACAATAGATTTGAATACAAGGGCGGCGATTATGGCAAGAATTAATGAGGGTAAAATGAATCTGCTTGTCTACCACCCCAGTGCTTGGTACAATTGGTTAGACTGGCCAGTGTATAATAAGCAACTTTTAGGCGGCGGGTCTAGATCCCATGAAGAGTTGCAAGAATTTGAAGTACGTGTTGTAAAACCAGAGCATCCGATTATGAAGGGTGTACCATCAAAGTTTAGAGTGGTTGATGAATTATACCGATGGGAGAAAGACCCAGAAGGTACCGCTATTGAAGTTTTGGCCGTAGGTAGAGGCTTGAAATCGGGTGAAGAATTTCCTGTCGTTTGGGTTGTGAAACATCCAAAAGCAAAAATAGTAGGCAATACTTTAGGGCATGATGAGCGTGCCCACGATTTAAAAGCCTATCAGAGCTTGCTGAAAAATAGTGTGCGCTGGCTAAAGAAGTAAACACTTGAAAAGATGGTAAAAAGCACTTTTTAGACCGGCTCCTTTATTCCCACCAGTGGGTTTAACCTGCCTGACGGCAAAGGCAGGCTTGCATCGAGGTAGTTTACTTTATGTCAAGTCTGGGTGGAAGGCTACAGTACGAGCTATGTGAAAAGCGAAGAGAGAAAAGCGAAGAGAGAAAAGCGAAGAGCGAAGAGCGAAGAGGGAAAAGGGAAAAGTAGAAAATTAACGTTTTTGCGAGGAACGAAGCAATCTGTTTGTTATTGGTAGTGAGTACGAAGTAATGAGTACAAAGTGTAAAATCAACGTTTTTGCGAGGTATGGAGCAATCTGTTTGTTATTGGTAATGAGTTGTGAGTACAAAGTAGAAAGTAGAAAATAGAAAAAAGCAACCATCAACTAAAAACAAAAATCAGCACCTAGTGTCCCTATTTTACAATCTCGAAAGGGTTAGCCCTCCATCGACCATGACCACCTGACCCGTCGAGTACGGAAAATGGTTTTCTACCAAGGCCGAAACTACCTTACCTACATCTTTGGCTTGCCCCATTCTTTGCTGCACGGTAAGACCCTCCGCTATACGTTTTTGGTACTTGGCGATTACGCCTGCCGTCATGTCTGTTTCAATGATTCCGGGTTGTACTTCAAAAACAGGTATGTTGTGCTCACCCAATCGTACGGCAAATAGTTTTGTCATCATACTCATGCCCGCCTTTGAAAGGCAATATTCAGCCCGTTCTGTTGACGCCATAGTCGCACTTATCGATGATATGTTGATGATACAGCCTTCGTAGTCACTATCTGCAGACTTGTTCTGAATCATATGATTCGCAATTTTTTGACTAAGAAAAAAAGGGCCTTTAAGGTTAATACCCATCACATGCTCATAACTCTCCTCCGTAGTCTGTAGGAGGTCGGTTCTTTTTTTAGGCCCCACCCCGGCATTGTTTACCAGTACGTGAATCTGCTTAAAACTGTGCAGCGTAGCCGCTATGATTTTATCTCTGTCTTCGGATGAAGATACGTCGCCTTGGCAGTAAATCACCTCTGTGCCCCAGGCTTTGAGTTCTTGTAGTATTTGAGAAACCTGCTCCGGTTCGCGCATACCATTAATCGCAATATTATGTCCTTTTTTTGCCAATTCTTTGGCTATGCCCAGTCCGATTCCTCGCGACCCTCCGGTAATCAAAATATTTTTAGTCATAATCTAGTACTCTTTTTAAAGGCTTTTAACTTAGCGGCTTCCGGTTTTTCTTTATAGTAGGGGTCAAGAGGAAAGCAACCTGAAATCATACCTATCCGAGGTGCAGTAGTACAATCAGAAAAAGTACGGCATATTTTACCACGTACAAGCGGCTTGCCCTTCAATATATCTTCGGGCATTTCAGGATAACTCAATACCATTCTTCCCAGGCCTACAAAATCGGCCATATTCGATTCTACCACGGCCTCGGCAACATGGGGTAGCCATTCTTGAAGGTATGAATAGGCAGAACCGACAATAGCTAGGTTCGGGAATTTTTTTTTGATTTCATCGGTAATCTTAATTTGTCGCCCAACCCCAACAAGAGGGTCTTCTGGGGGCAGGTAACCATCGGAGGGCGGAAAAATTGCCGGACGTTGAATATGGGGCACGTAATACGGGCTTCCGGCAGTCACACAGACCAATTCTATACCTAGTTCCTCAAAATAACTGAGCATCTCAAAAACCTCGGTGAGATCTATGCCCGTGCCATTTTCATCTCCCCCAAAAGCTTCGGTATACGGTTGGTCAATTTCTTCGGGTATACCAATATTGGAATCATCTTTTGTAAAGGGAATAAAATCGAATACGCTTAAGCGTACGGCTACAGGAATAGCACTAGTCGCACGAATACCCTCGACTATTGAGGTTAAAAAACGCATTCGGTTCTTCAAGGAACCACCGTATTTTCCATCGCGTTTGGTCGCACTGAGAAACTCGTGTCCCAAATACCCATGGCAATGCTTGATGTCTACAAATTCAAAACCAGCTTCCTTGGCATATCCGGCTGCTATGACAAATTTATCAACGAGTTTGTCGATCTCCTCATCGGTTAGCAATGGATAATCTTCGGGGACATTGAATTTTTTGTCAAGAACAGAGTGCCTATACACTATTTTTGGTTTTCGAAGCCTATCAGTATCCGGTACGGCAAACCGACCTGAATGGGTGAGCTGCAGACCGACCAATAGATCAGCTGAGGATCCAAATTTTGATTCATGATCTGAGACTATACCCTTGTATAAATCCTTAAAAGCATCGAGATTCTTGGCGTTAATCATAAGCTGGTTTGGGTTCGCCCTACCTGTAGGGCATACTGCTGCCGCTTCGCAGCCCCATAATAATTTGGCTCCGCTGATGGCAAAATTATGCCACCTTCTTTTGGTCAGCTCCGTGGGTAAACCGTCTGTAGTGGCATCCCAACCTTCCATAGGGAGGATACAAAACCGATTGCCAATAATCTGACCCGATTTTAATTTAAAAGATTGGCCCATAACCGATTGTTCAGGCGGACTCAAATGCTCTTTAAAGGGCATATCAATCTCAAGGGTAGATAGGTGGTTTTTGAAAGCCTCGGCGGACTTCAATTGGGCAACTCTAGTAATTTTAAGTTTTGACTTCGCCATACTAAAGGGTTATATTTTTATAAAATGTATAATAAGTTTTTCCTTTGATAAGCTCCTTGAGATAAAAGGCTAGTTCTCTAGCGTGATAATCACCCCACATACAGGCTTCTCCATTGGGTATTGTACTATTGTCTGGAATATGGTCCCAACCATTGGGGCGATGATATATACTGTGTAATATAAGGCCTTGATGATTTGGGTTCGAACTCAAATACGGATCATCGAATAAGGTATTCGCTACGGTCAGACCTGCCGACCAGTATTTTTCGGCATCATCTGCCTTGTTTTTTCGTAGATAATTTCCTAGGCGTAACAAGCCTTGGGCCCCTATGGCTGCAGCAGAACTATCTATAGGTTCGTGGGTATTAAAGGGGTCCGAGTTTTTCTTACGCCAATCGGGTAGGTTAACTAAACCCGGTGCTCCGGTATCCCAATACGGTATGCCATCTAGAGCACTATTCTCTATATAAAAATCACAGCTAGCCTTGGCAGCTTTGAGAAAGACTTCTTCTAAATAGCCTTTGCCTCCTAGCTCTTCCAATTCTGGAAGATCATCTTGGCTTTGTAAAAATTCAAGCTGCTCGGCAAAGCCCAGCATGGCCCAGCTCAAACCGCGGGTCCAGGTAGAAAACCCACTATAACCCTGTTGCGTCGAGGGAGATCGAAAATTTCCGTCATTGGTATTAAAGATAGCCTCATGGGCAGCACGCCCCCAAACATCATAATGATCGCGCCCTTCTCCATAGTAAATAGAATATTTGGCGGTCGTCAAAGCATGTTGATAGGCTCTTTTTAGTAGGTTAATCTTGGTATCATTTTCGCCCGAGGAAGA
The DNA here is from genome assembly GCA_045046905.1 of Flavobacteriaceae bacterium. GTDB lineage: Bacteria > Bacteroidota > Bacteroidia > Flavobacteriales > Flavobacteriaceae > JASFYU01. Next base: position 36,552 of record JASFYU010000185.1, read on the forward strand.
ATGGCCGAGTAGGTGACCGGCTACCAATATTCTAATGGTACGGATCGTATCGACAAACAAAGAATGTGGCCCATTAAATGAATATATAAAACCACCCGTTGGTATTGATGTCCACCGTTGTGCCTGTACCGAAGCCGACATTTTCAAAGCCAGAATACAGAATTCCTTTGTCCATTCATTATGCGGAATTTTACCCTCATTAAGAAGTCTGAGCAAATTGCCATAGGTGCTTAAGTTATTGAAACCGTGGTCATGAACCCCAAAATGGCTAATATGTGGAGCCATTTTGGTTTTGATGTTTTTAATGGCCAGTTCTAGAAAATAGGAATCTCCTGTTGCATTAAACTGTAATAGTTCAGAACCATATTGAAACCCCTGTGTCCAATCTGTCCAATGTCTGGGTTCATAGGTGCCATTGACTGTTACTACAGGAGAACCAGAAGAGCCTTCTAAATGGGTGGTCATACTCTTTATTTTTTCTCCTGATAAGGTCCATAGTCGGTCAATTTTCTCTGTAAGGTTTTTGGGCTTGAGTCGTGTATTTATTTGCATCTTTTATAGTATGTTGCTAGAAATTAAGCCCTCATTGAGGGTTTAATTCCCCGATGCCTGCCTACCGCAGGCAGGCTTGCATCGAAATGATTAAGGTTTTTTTCTTTCTTCATACCTCGTGGGCCTGCCTAGCGAAGGCAGGCTTGTCCCGAAGTTATTGACTTAAAGATTCAGCTTTTTTACCTGCACTATGGGTTTAAACTCTTGGCGGTAGGTCGGCTTATCTCGAGTTTGTCTGTTTATTTTTTTAAAGCTCGTTTTCACTGCCTAAATATAGTAAAATAAGAGGAATGTGATAGGTGTTCAGAGGCTGAATAAAAGGAATAAATAAAGATTTCTTGATACTGATAATAAGGGTTTTGATAGAAATTGCGATCAAAGCTTCGCTGTTTTACGATAAAATAATACGTGATGAGTATAGTATCAATTCTTTGAAATAAGGCCTTATAAATCTCGTCTCGGCTCGATTTTGTTATGGTTAGGTAGGTCGAACTCAGCTTATAACTTTTCGCTACTAATCACTTTTTTATTCCCAACAGTGGTTTTAATACCTCGATGTCTGACTGATGGCAAAGGCGGCTTGCCCTGAGGTAGTTTACTGAACTTCTGGTTCCTGCCTCCAATAAACTGATGTGTTTTTCTTTCAAATGAAATAATCTTTCCTAAGCTATCTCTTTTGAAGTGAAACCATAATTCTGCCTCTATTTCAAAAAACAAATCTTTTTCAAAAGAATAAATTGGAATAGGGGCATTAGTAATGTTACGTCTGACGGTCTGAAATTTTAAGGTGTCATTTTCTAGGATAATGTTGTTCCAAAAGACCTTGCTTTTCTCAAAAAGGTAGTTTCCGACATATTCTTGCTGTAGGTTCGAATTAATTTTTTTTGGCTTTATAAATGT